>JAOTTU010000088.1 GCA_029864225.1 Gammaproteobacteria bacterium
GTCGCGACAATGGAAAAAGCCAGCTACAGCAAGGAACCGGTCCAGACCCAGTTCGGCTGGCATGTCATCCTGCTGGAAGACAGTCGGGAAAGCACCCCGCCGCCCTTCGAGGACGTCAAGGACCGCTTGAAGATGGCGGTGACCAATCAGCAGCTGCAGCAACACATCCAGCAGGTCAGGGAATCCGCAGAGATCGAGATTCCCGCCGAGTGATATCAACCGGATGACCGGAGCTGTCTCCGGTCATCCGCTGTTCCGGTGACGCCGGGAAGTTCAGTGCAGCCGCTTGTGTGCGGGATGATGATCCGTGGGCTTGTCCTTCGCGAGACCCTTCACCGGTGCATCCGCCTGCAGCCTCTGGTTGGTCTCCGGCAGGTGCCAGTAATGCACCCGAATCTGCCCCTGCGGGGTGTAGATCACGCTCAGGCAGGCATCACGCGCCGCTGAAACGGCCTCGCAGACACACTCCCCCTCCTCGCCCTTGCTCTGCCGCAGGCCGGGAATGCGCTCCAGCTCCCGGCTGATGAGGCCCATCGTCTGGTCATCGCCCGGCACCAGGAAGGCGTACTTGATATAGCGCCCATGCTTCAGCCAGTCGCTGTCCTGTCCACTGACCGGGTTTTCCTCCACCTGGATACAGACTTGTTCCTGGTGGGAGACCGACTGCTTCAGGGCCTTGAGGATGACCGCCAGCGTCATCTCGAGGGCATCGGCATCGGCTACCGTCCAGGCCGCGTCCGTGCTGTCGTGCAACGCGGTCAGGCGCGCATGGAAGGCGTGCATGTCAGCCGCCAGGTAATGCATGACGGCGGAGAAACTTTCCATGACGTTATCGAATTTGGTGAGCGGACCCTCGAAACGCAGCACGGTCGATGGCTGCCGGTCGCTGCGGCTAGCGGTCAGCGGTTCCGGCCCGGCCAGCGCCGAATCCTCGGCGTGATCTTCGAGATCGATGTTGCCGGCGATATGGACTGGCCGTTGTAGCGTGCTGGCCAGCGCCGTCCAGAAGCCGGTCAATCCCGCCGCATTTCGTTCGCTGCCAACCCCGGCGTCACTGTCGAGCGCTTCGGCAAGCTTCACTACCTGGGCGGCGGCATCGGCGTCCGGAAAAATCGAGGTGAACGCCTGGCGCAGGCCCTGGGCCGAGACCACGTGTTTGTCGCTGGCCACACTGCCCAGCAAGCGGACCTCGTAGCCCAACCAGTTCCTGACCTGCTCGGCAAAGCGGGCATGAATCTCCTGCACCGGAGTCGTTTCACGCGTCTTGTTGATCACCAGCGCGACCCGGTTATCGAAGCCGTTGAGTTGCAGCACCTTCAGCAGGGCAAAGGCCTCGGTCTGCGAACGCAGTTCCGGTGTGATCACGAGCACGACCAGGGGTGACTCCAGGCAGCAGGCGACCACGGCCCGCGCTGAAAACCCCGAGGTATCGATCAACAGGTCATTGTAGGCCGCCCGGGCCTCATGGGCGGCCACCACCGGGGCCAGTTCGGTCTCGGACAGCTCGTGCCAGCCGGACACTGGCAGTTGTGATGAAATGAGGTCGACACCCTGGTAACCGCGGCAGCTCACCGCTCCCGCGCCGGACTGGCCGTTCTGATCCGGGTGGCGCGCCAGGCGCAGCAACTGGGTAACCGCCAGGCGGCCCCCTTCATCGTGATAGAGGCCCACGAGATTCCCCTTGCGGACCAGTTCGAGTGCCAGATTGAGGGCCAGGTGGGTCTTGCCGACCCCGTCCAGCCCGCTGGTGATGGTGATGATTCTTGTCATGCCGATAGGCGAGTCAGTGTATCCGCTAGATGGCCCGGCGCGTCAGCGCGCCTGTTCATCGATGAGCTGGCGCTGGCGCTGGCTGCCATCCATGAGTACGCCTTCAACGTCGCGGGCCTTGTCGATCATGTCTGTCTGTGTCTTCCAGACATGGTTGCCCTGCAGGCCGGCATCGTCACCGGTATCGGTACACGCCGCCAGTACGATTACGGCACAGAATAGTATCGCCTTAAACATCGTCTTCTCCCCGTCGATCTACAGACCATGCAGGACCTCGCGTCCCTCATGCAACCACACAGCGATTCCGGTTTTGTCCATGGGTTCGCCGATGTAATAACCCTGGTAACTGTCACACCCCATTTCCCTCAGTCTCTCGTAAACCTGGCGGCTCTCCACCCCCTCGGCGGTGACGCTCAGTCCGAGGTTGTGCGCCAGGTCGATGGTGGCGTGAACAATGGAGGCGTTGTCTTCATCCGTGTCCATGTCGCTGACGAAGGACTTGTCCACCTTAAGCGTGTCGACCGGCAGGCGCTTGAGGTAGACCAGCGATGAATACCCGGTCCCGAAGTCATCGATCGACAGTTCAAAGCCCCTGCCGCTGAGTTGCTCCAGTATCTCGATCACCTGTTCTGGATCCATCATCACCTCGGTCTCGGTGATCTCGAGCAGCAGCGACCGGGGTCCCAGCCGGTGCCGCGCGAGCGCCGCCCCGATCAGGTCCGCGAGGTTGTAGTCATGCAGGATGTGCATTGACAGGTTGATGCCGACACGCAGGCCCGGGCTGGACTGCTGTAACGACACCAGTTCCGTACAGGCCGTATCGATGATCCACTCCGTTAGCTGGCGAATCAACCCGCTCTGCTCCGCCACCCGAATGAAGTCGTCCGGCAACAGCAGGCGGCCGTCGGGCCGGCGCCAGCGCACCAGCGCCTCCAGATAACTGATCTTGCCGGTCTTGATATCAAGCACCGGCTGGTAGACGAGGAACAGGTCATTGCCTTCAAGGTCATGGCTCAGTGCCCCGTCCAGGGTCATCCTGGCCGCCTTGATCTCCGCGACGATGTTCGGGTCGAAGACGGCGCAGCCGGGCTGGCGCTTCTTCGCGGTATACATCGCGTAGTCGGCATTGCGCAGCAGGGTTTCGACGTCTTCGCCATGGTCCGGCATCAGCGCGATACCGATGGAGACCGAGGCCGACAGCTTATGGCCCTCCACCTCGAAATCGGCCCCCATGGACTGGATGATCTTTTCGGCGACCTGCAGGGCCTGTTCGCTGTCGGTGTCGGGAAGAATCACCGTGAATTCGTCGCCACCGAGGCGCGCCAGTGTGTCGGACTCGCGCAGCACATCCGCCATGCGGCCGACCACCTGCTTCAGCAGCAGATCACCGGTGTGATGCCCGAGCAGGTCGTTGACGTACTTGAAGCGGACCAGGTCGACCAGCAGGATCGCCGTCATTGACGGGGCCCGGCGCTGCTCGACAATCAGCTGCTTCAGGCGGTCTTCCAGCAGGGCCCGGTTGTAGGTGCCGGTCAGGGGGTCGCGGATGGCCATGTCCTGCAAGGTCTCGTAGAGCTCGCCCAGGGCGTGGAAACTGGCCGGGGCATTGCCGGCAGCTCCCGTCCCCGCCCCGGCATCCTGCCCCCCTTTGACCAGACGGCCCCGGCTCAGCTGGGAGCTGAGTTCCCGGAGCGGCATGAATACGGAATAGCGCACGAACCACAGGGCGATAGCTACGGCCAGCAGGGTGATGGCAATCACCACCACGATCAGGCGCTTGTTGGTCTGGCCGAGCCGGAACAGCAGCGCCTCCACGCTGCCGGCGGCCTCGACCCTGAGTAGCGCGGTGCCATCGCCGGCAGCCAGGGTGTAGGCCGAGACCACAGCATTGCCGGAGACGGCCTCATTCCACCCGGGGGAGACATGCAGTGCATCACCCGTGGGTGACACCAGCCGGACCGGCAGCGCCAGCGTACCCTCCATGGCGGCCAGCGCCGGCACGGGATCGGAGACCACCTGCAGGTGGCCCGACACCGCCGTCGCCGCGACTGGCAGGATCACGGCCTGGTAGGTGTGGTCACCGGATCGGCATAACCCCGCGGCACGCCCGGACGGCCGCTTATCCGCGCGCGCCCTGTGAACAAGTTCGGGGCAGATCACCCCGGCAGCTCCGGACGAGCGGGATGCCGATCCCAGCAGCCCGGTATCGCGATTGTAGACAGTCAGCCCGACGATGTCCGTCAGCGCCGCGCGGCGAAGCTGCTGCTCCAGTTCGGCCGACATCCGGGCGCTGTCCGGGGAGTCGAGGGCTGCCTGGAATTCCCCGTCGGCGATGAGCTGTTCACCGAAACGGAGCGCCCCCGCCTCCAGCCCGGCCACCACGTCCTGCACCTTGAGCTCGAGCAGCCGCGCCGTGTGCTCGCGCTTGAAATCGAAGCTCAGGTCACGGTAAACCCGCGTGGTGACGATGGTGGTGGCGGCCGCGATAATGCCCAGCAGGATGATGCTGATCACCAGGCCGGACAGCAGATTGAGTTTGAAACGTTTCATCGTCCCCCGTGCCAGGGTGGTTATTTTTTGACCATCTTAGCACGGCAAACGCCCGCGCCGCGGCTGTTTCAGGGCCGCGTGGCCACGTAAAAATGCTTACTTCAGCAGCTCCAGGCAGGCCGCCTCGTCGAGGATCTCGATACCCAGTGCCTGCGCCTTGTCGAGTTTCGAACCCGGGTTATCGCCAACCACGAGGTAATCGGTTTTTCCGGAAACGCTGCTACTGACTTTGGCGCCCAGCGCCTGCAAGCTTGTCTTAAGTTCATTACGCGGCATCGAGAGCGTACCGGTCAGCACGAAGGTCTTGCCAGCCAGTGGCTGTTGCCGGGGCTTTTCTACCGGACCCCAGTGCACCCCTGCCCGCCTGAGCCGGGCAATGACTTCCCGGTTGTGCGATTCACTGAAAAACTCGACGATGTAGTTTGCAACAACGGGGCCGACGTCATGCACAGTCTCCAGCGCCTCGATGTCTGCCTCCATCAGGGCATCCAGTTCACCAAACTCACGCGCCAGAGTCCGGGCCGTTGCATCACCGACTTCGCGGATACCAAGTGCATAGATGAAACGTTCAAGCGTGGTTGCCTTGCTATTGTTCAGCGCATTGACAAGATTATTTGCCGATTTCTCGGCCATACGCTCGAGACCGGCAACAGCTGCGAGCGACAGGCGGTAAAGATCACTGACATCATTGA
This sequence comes from Gammaproteobacteria bacterium, assembly GCA_029864225.1. Classification (GTDB taxonomy): domain Bacteria; phylum Pseudomonadota; class Gammaproteobacteria; order UBA9214; family UBA9214; genus CAMYJZ01. The sequence goes on from JAOTTU010000088.1 coordinate 5,013, forward strand.
TCAGCCCCTTGTCCACCAGTTGATCCACCAGCTTGTCACCCAGCCCCTCGATATCCATGGCACCTCGTGAGGCAAAGTGCTTAATGGCCTGCTTGCGCTGCGCCGGGCAGAACAGCCCACCCGTGCAGCGCACCACGGCCTCGTCTTCGGCACGAGCAACATGCGAACCACATACCGGGCAAACAGGGTATTCCTTCAGGATATCGAACCGGCGGGCACCCTTCCTGCGCTTGTCTTTCAGCACCCGCACCACCTCGGGTATCACGTCACCAGCCCGGCGCACGATCACGGCATCGCCCGGTCGCACATCCTTGCGGTCAATCTCGTCCTGGTTATGCAGGGTCGCATTGGTCACGGTCACTCCACCGACGAACACCGGCTCCAGCCGTGCCACCGGGGTCAGGGCACCGGTGCGTCCCACCTGCACGTCGATACCGAGCACCCGGGTCTGTTCCTCCTGGGCCGGGAACTTGCGCGCGATCGCCCAGCGCGGCGCACGCGCAACGAAGCCCAGCGCTTCCTGCTGGTCGAGCCGGTCCACCTTGAAGACCACGCCGTCGATATCGAAGGGCAGCGTCGCGCGCGCTGCTTCCAGCTTGCGGTAATAGTCCTTGCAGCCCGCCAGGCCGTGCACCCGCTCGACACCGCCATAGACCCGCAGGCGCCAGTCGCGCAGTCGCGCCAGGATATCGCTGTGCCGGTCCGGCAGTTCGCCGCCCTCGACCTGGCCGACCCCGTAGCAGTAGATCTCCAGCGGCCGCGCTGCCGTGATCTTCGGATCCAGCTGGCGCAGGCTCCCGGCCGCTGCATTGCGCGGGTTGACAAAGGGTTTCTGGTGTTTCTCGAGTGCCTGCCGGTTGAGCCGCTCAAAGCCCTTGTGCGACAGGTAGATCTCGCCGCGCACCTCGAGCACCGGGGGTATGCCCCGGCCCTCTAGCCGCAGTGGCACACCGGTCACGGTGCGCACGTTAGCGGTGATGTCCTCGCCGGTCACCCCGTCGCCGCGGGTCGCGGCACGCACCAGCATGCCGTTTTCATAGCGAATACTGACTGCGACACCATCAAGTTTCGGTTCAGCGGCATAATGAACTTTTACTTTGAACTGAATGGTATTTCTGGCCGCTTTTATGAATAAGGCGGTAATGTCCTTACGTTTTTTATCATTAGCGTAACTGATATCATTATTCAATTTGGAAAATACTTCAGCAAAACAATCAACCAATTCGTCATGCCCATCGCTACATTCATCAAAGATAGAAAGGATGTAATCCTTTAGATCTGTTGCATTCTTGATTGAATCAGTTGTGTCTATATCAGGACCTGATGTTATCCAGTCCTTTATCATCCCCTCGACCAGCAAAACACGCACGCGGCGGTCGAAGTCGGCGAGTTCCTCGTCGCTGAAGGCGTTGTCCAGCGACAGCATACGCATGGCATGGCGCACCTCGCCAAAGGCCTTCGACGGCGCTGCGCCGATGCGCTGGGTTGGGGAATCCGGTGTGACCAGTTCGGGGTACTGCGCCTCGAGGTCCTGCAGTTCGCGCAGCAGGCGGTCGTATTCGGCGTCGGTGATGACCGGGTCGTCGAGGACGTAATAGCGGTAGTTGTGCTCGTGGAGTTGCTTGTGCAGTTCGCCGGCGCGCTGGCGTACCGCCTTTGGCACACTCATGATGCCGTCTGTGCGACCCGCCGTCTGAACTGATAGTCGATGACGTCTTCACGCATGTGACCGATGGTCTGGTTGGTCAGCACGCTGTGGGTGGAATCGCACACGTTGCCTTCCAGGCTGGTCGCCAGCGAACGCGCTGCCGCCACCATGGCATCGAAGGCCTTGAGGGCATCGAAGGCGGCCGGCAGCTGCAGGAACAGCACCAGCCCGCGGGTGGAGAAATCGTCCATGGCGTGCGGGTCGAAGCTGCCCGGCTCCACCAAATTCGCAACCGAGAACAGCACCCGGTCACGGCCATTGTGGCGCTCCAGGTAATGAAAGATCTGCATGTCACCGAACTCCAGGCCGGCCTTGGCCATGGCCTCCATCAGGAAGCTGCCGCGAAACGGGACACCGGGTGGCGCCATGACAAACAGGGTGACCACCTTGTCCGGCATGGCCGGCTTCGCGGGCGCCGCTGTGGCCGGCGTCTCGCCTTTCTGCCGCGGCGTGTCCCCGGCGATCAACTGGCCCAGGCTTTCCAGTTCGGCATCGACATCGGCCTTGTCACCGATAGTGTCGAACAGGGGGTCGATCCGCCTGCCTGCTTCCCTCAACTGCCGCTTGCTAGGCCGGGACGAGCCGCTGCGTTGCCCCTGCAGCCGGCTGAAGAGATAGATGCCGAGAACGATGATGATCCCGGCGAGTAGCAGTATCCAGCGCATAGTTTCCATGAATCAGGATCCGGCTTTCAGAAGTGCGCTAATGATAATCGAAAAACGGCTACATCGCGGCCATTTCAACGGCGGCGTCGATATCCACGGCCACCAGGCGCGAGACCCCCGGTTCATTCATGGTCACGCCGGTGAGTTGATTGGCCATCTCCATGGTGATCTTGTTGTGGGTAATGAAGACAAACTGAATCTGCGTGGACATTTCCCGCACCATGTCGCAATAGCGGCTGACATTGGCGTCATCCAGCGGCGCATCGACCTCGTCGAGCATGCAGAACGGCGAGGGATTGAGGTCGAAGATGGAAAACACCATGGCAATCGCCGTCAGGGCCTTCTCCCCGCCCGAGAGCAGATGGATGGTGCTGTTGCGTTTGCCGGGTGGCCGCGCCATGACCGTGACCCCGGTGTCCAGCAGGTCCTCGCCCGTCAGTTCCAGGTAGGCATGCCCGCCACCGAACAGCCGCGGGAAGCGCTCCTGGAAGCCCGCGTTCACCTTGTCGAAGGTCTCCTTGAAACGGGCACGGGTCTCCTTGTCGATCTTGCTGATCGCTCGCTCCAGGGTCTCGAGCGCCTCGGTTAGATCGGCGTGCTGGGCATCCAGGTAGACCTTGCGCCGGGACTCCTCGTCGTATTCCTCGATCGCGGCCAGGTTAATCGGGCCGAGCCGCTGGATGCGTTTTTCAAGTTGTTCCGCCCGCTCCGACCAGGCTTCAACCGCGGCATCTTCATCGATTGAGGCAAGCAGTTCC
>JAOTTU010000089.1 GCA_029864225.1 Gammaproteobacteria bacterium
GCCGGCATCAACCGCCTGTCGATCGGCATCCAGAGCTTCGACCGATCATTACTCCAGCGGATCGGGCGTATCCACGATGACAGGGAGGCGCTCGACGCCGTGCGCGCGGCGCAACAAGCCGGCTTTGACAACATCAACCTGGACCTGATGTTCGGCCTGCCGGGCCAGACACTCGACCAGGCCCTGGAGGACCTGCAAACGGCACTCGATCTGGGGCCCGCGCATATCTCCTGGTACGAACTCACTATCGAACCGAACACCTGGTTTCACCGCCACCCTCCCGAACGATCCTCTGATGAACTGCTGTGGACCATGCAGGAACAGGGACGCAGCCTGCTGGAGGCAGGCGGCTACACCCGCTACGAGGTCTCCGCTTACAGCAAGGGGCAGCAGCGTTGTCGCCATAACCTGAACTACTGGCAATTCGGCGACTACCTCGGCATCGGTGCCGGCGCCCACGCCAAGATCACCGATGCCGGCCAGCAGGGTGTGACACGCATCGCCAAGACCCGGCACCCGCGGGCGTACCTGGAACATGCCGCTGACCAGAGACGCATTGCGAATGAAGCCCGGCTGGGCGTGGACGATGTGACGCTGGAATATGCCCTGAATGCCTTGCGGCTCGATCGCGGCTTCACAGCCGAGGAATTCAGCGCGGCCACCGGCCTGCCATTTTCGGCAACCGCCAAGCCGGTCAGCGCCGCACTGGAGCAGGGCCTGCTGGAATATAACAATGACACCATCAGGACAACAGCAAAGGGGCAGCGCTATCTCAACGAGGTACTGCACTACTGGCTGACCGACACCCGGGAACATGCTCGAGCCGGCCAGCGTTGACTGTCCCTACTGCGGGGAATCCTTCGAAACCGTGGTGGACTGCTCCGGCGGCAGCCAGGACTGCATCGAGGACTGCCCGGCATGCTGCCGCCCCATTGAAATTCATATTGAAATCGGCCTTAATCAGGAACTGGATTCACTGACAACACGACGTGATGATGACTGACTACAAACCGATCGACTGCGGCCTCTACAGTGAATATGAAGTGGCCATCCTGCACCATAGCAGGCTCCAACTCAGCTGGCGCGACAGCTCGGAGAACGTGCATATCGAGGTGCTCACCCCAATTGACCTGCGCACCTGTCGGGGCGAGGAATTCCTGGTTGTCACCGGCACGGATGGCAGGCAACAGGAAATCAGGCTGGACCGAATCCTGCATTGCAAGCCGGCCTGACCGGCCGCACGGTCATTCATGGATCACATCCCCCGGGCGACACATCTCCCTGTAACACAATCTCAACATCGGTAACCGCATTGACCAACGACCAACACGACCTGGAACTGCTGCTGCGCTCGCGCATACCCCTGATCGTCATCGAGACACGGGACGAGCAGCGGGTCACCCGCCTGTTCGGCAAACTGGGCGTGAGGCTCGCCCTACCGGTGATGGCCTGGTCCGCAACCTCCGGCCTGCGCCGCATCGATTTCGAAGCGGCGCCCCAGCGGCACACCATCGAGCCACGCCAGGCCCTGGGCCAGATCAAGGCCACGAATACCGCGAGCATTTACCTGCTGCTGGATTTCCATCCCTATCTCGACGACGCCTTCAATGTGCGCTTGCTGAAGGAGATCGCACTCGACTACCACAACCTGGGTCACACGCTGGTGCTGGTCAGCCATGAGCTGGACATTCCGCAGGAACTGCAGACCTTCAGCGCGCGCTTTAGCCTGTCCCTGCCGGATGCCATGGACATCGACAGGATGATCCATGAAGAGGCCGAACACTGGTCACAGGCGCACCGGGGACAGAAGGTGAAGACCGACCGCAGGACACTGGACCTGATGTCGCGCCAGTTGCTAGGTCTCACGGCAACGGATGCGCAGCGCATTGTGCGCACTGTCATTTATGATGACGGCGCCATCAGCGACGCCGATCTCGACCGGGTGACCCGGGCGCGCTACCAGTTGCTGGAAACCAACGGCGCCCTGTCGATCGAATTCGAAACCGCTGATTTCGGTGAAGTGGGCGGACTTCGGGGCCTGAAGCGCTGGATCAAGCTGCGCCGCAGCGTCTTCGTGGAGGCCAATGACCAGCCCGACGCGCCGAAAGGGATCCTGCTGGTCGGCGTGCAGGGCGGCGGCAAAAGCCTTGCCGCCAAGGCCGTTGCCGGCACCTGGCGTCTGCCGCTGCTGCGCCTCGATTTCGGGACCCTTTACAACAAGTTCTTCGGCGAGACCGAGCGCAACCTGCGCGAGGCACTCAAGTCGGCCGAGGCAATGGCGCCCTGCGTACTGTGGATCGACGAAATCGAAAAGGCCATCGCCGGAGGGGATTACGACAGCGGCACATCGCGGCGCATCCTGGGCAGTCTGCTGACCTGGATGGCCGAACGCAAAGCCGCCGTATTCATTGTCGCCACCGCCAATGCCATTGAGCAGCTGCCACCGGAACTGATCCGCAAGGGGCGTCTGGACGAGATCTTCTTCGTCGACCTGCCCGATGCCGCCACGCGCTCGGAAATCTTCACCATTCATCTGCAAAAGCGCGAGTTCGAACCCGCAGATTTCGATATCGACGACCTGGCGCAGCTGGCCGAAGGCTTTTCCGGGGCCGAGATCGAGCAGGCCGTCGTCGCGGCCACCTACCTGGCCCGGGAACACCGGGTCCCGCTCGATACCGGCCATATCCGCAGCGAAATCGGGCAGACGCGGCCCCTGTCCCGGGTCATGGCCGAGAAGGTGGCGCAGCTGCGGGCGTGGGCCCGGGACCGGACCGTCTCGGCCAATTGATTTAAAATATCTTTATAAATCAGGAAATCGTCTTCCGCGCGGCGTGACACTTATACACAATCAGGCAGCGCGTCAACCCCCGGTGGCAGGTGGCGTCACAAGCCGATGCTGCTGAATTTATTATCTTATTGTTTCATATCTGTTTCTTTTTTTAGTATACGGGTTTTCCACAGCCCGCCTCGACAACCGATACCCGGTAAAACCCACCCATGCCCGGGTTCTGTCCACAAGGTTATCCACAAGCCGTGGCCGACAAACCCATATAAATCCAGGGCGTTTTGACCGCAGACCCGGTCGGCAAGCCCGGCTGCCGGTGTGATATGCTTAATAAACAGGAATAACAACAAACTGGCCGCACACCGACGGCCAAAACCGGAGGGCCCCATGCCCGACAGCATCCCCGTGAATCCGCACGACTTCGATGATTGGGTGGCCCTGGCAATATCAGACCCGCAGGCCTTCGAAACACAGCGCCGGCAGGTGATCGACAGGGCAATTTCCGCCGCACCCGCGGACCGACAGCAGCAACTGCGCCGGATCCAGTGGAAGCTGGACCAGATCCGCAGCACTTCGCGCACCCCCATGGTGGCCTGCCTGCGCCTGAACCGCCTGCTGTGGGAATCGGTGACCGGTGAGAACGGGCTGCTTGCCTGCCTGCAGCGGCCCGCCGCGGTCAGGCAGCGCCCCGCGGGGGCCGCCGCCCGGGTCATCCCGCTTGATCCACGACGCTGAACGGCCCTACTTGCCGCATGCGGGCGGATAACGTATTATCGCCGGCCTTTTCACGATAGATGACGCTACGGTGTTATCGATCGAAGCTCAGGAAACAGTTTTTCGAGGCAGTTATGAAAGCGGACATACACCCGGCATACGACGACATCAAAGTCACCTGCAGTTGCGGCGCAAGCTTTGCCACGCGCTCGACCGTCGGCAAAGACCTCTCTATCGAGGTGTGCTCGCAATGCCATCCGTTTTATACGGGCAAGCAGAAGATCGTTGATACCGGCGGACGCGTCGACAAGTTCCGCCGCCGTTACGGGAAGAGCCAGTAACGCCGGGCATGGCGCTCAAACACCGCTGCAAGAAGGCGCCTGACCAGGGCGCCTTTTTCGTTCTGGGGCTGTTGCTATGCGGTGGCCTGGTTTCAATCCTTGCTGGCAGTGCCCGGGCAGCCGACTGTCCGGCAGACCGGACCAGCGAACGGGTCCGGGTCGTCCACGTCTATGACGGTGACACGGTGAAGCTGCATGACGGGCGGCGGCTGCGCCTCATCGGCATCGACACCCCGGAAGTCAGTCGCGACGGCAAGGTCTCAGAGACACTGGCCGAACCGGCCAAGGTCGCGCTGGAAGAACTCCTCGACCAGCACAACAGCATCCTGCTGCTGCGCCATGGACAGGAGCAGCGCGACCATTACGGGCGCCTGCTGGCCCATGCCTTCCTCGATGACGGCAGCAACGTGGCCGTGCACCTGCTGGAACGGGGGCTTGCCACCACCCTGGTCGTGCCACCCAATACCTGGGCATATGACTGCTACCAGTCCCGCGAGGACCGCGCACGCACGGCGCGGCACGGCCTGTGGGCATTGGCAAACTACCAGCCTCTGGAAAGTCGTGCCCTGCCACTGGGTACGCGCGGCTTCCGCCTGGTGCGCGGACAGGTAACAGAAATCCGTCAGTCGCGTCATAATGTGTGGCTGGACCTGGAGGGTCCGCTGGTGATAAAGGTAGGCCGCAGGGACTTGGTCAATTTCGACCCCGGTTTCCCGGAAAACCTCACGGGCCGGCGTATCGAGACCCGGGGCTGGATCCGAAAGGATGAACGCGGTCTGCGGCTGAATCTGCGCCATCCGGCGGCGATCAGGGTACTTGACCGGCAGCGACGCTGAAGGGAACACGGCGAACGCGAGACGGTCTATCGGGAAGAGAAACGAGATTCATTCGAAATACACCATGCGCTACCTGTCCCTGCCGGGCATTCTGCCCCTGATTCTTTCCCTGTTCGTCATCAACGGCTGTGCGACCAATCCGGTCAGCGGCGGCAGCGATTTCGTACTCATGAGCGAGGAGCAGGAAATCGCCCTGGGACGCAAGTACAGCGCGGAAATCATCAAGGACATGCCGCTGTATGAAGACCCGGAGCTGGCAAAACGGGTACAGGCGATCGGCGAGCAAGTGGCCGCCAGCAGCCACCGCCCGGAACTGATCTATCGTTTCGCGGTCCTCGACAGTACCGACGTCAATGCCTTTGCCCTGCCCGGCGGCTACATCTACATCACCCGGGGGCTGCTCGCTTACCTCAATACCGAAGCGGAACTGGCGGCGGTCCTGGGACACGAAATCGGTCATGTCACGGCACGCCACAGCGTGCGCCAGCACAGCACCGCAACGGCCGCCGGGCTGGTTGCCGCCGTGCTGGGCGCGGCCAGCGGCGTCCAGGGCGCCGATACCCTGGCCAACATGGTCGGCACGGCCATCGTGCGCGGCTATGGCCGCGAGCACGAACTGGAGGCCGACCGCCTGGGCGCGGAATACCTGGCCAAAACGGGCTATGACCCCGATGCCATGCTGGAGATCATCGGTATTCTGAAGCACCAGGAAGAGTTTGAAAAACTACGCGCCGAGAAGGAAGACCGCGAACCCAAGGCCTATCACGGGCTGTTTTCAAGCCACCCCGAGAACGACAAACGGCTCCAGGAAGTGGTCAAGGCGGCCCACTCCCACAAGAGTGGTTCGACGACCCGGATCAACCGCACAGGCTTCATGCAGGCCCTCGAGGGCCTGACCTTCGGTGACAGCGAAACGGAAGGCATCGTCCGGGACAACCATTTCTACCACAAGGAACTGGATTTCGCCGTGAGCTTCCCGCAGGGCTGGCGCATCGAAAACCGGTCCGACAAGATCATTGCCATGCCGGCGGCCAATGACGGCCTGGTGCAGCTCAGCATCAGCGACAGGAACAAGCGCATTTCAGCACAGGAATTCATGATCAAACGCCTGGGGCTCAAAGACCTGGAACGTGGTGAGCCCGTCAGCAGCCAGGGTCTGACCGGCTACACGGCGGTCGCCAGCAGCAAGACGCCCTACGGCACCAGACCGGTGCGCTATGTGGTACTTTACCGGGACCAGAAGGCCTATATCTTCGCCGGGGCGGCAAAGGACAAAAAGTCCCCCACTGGCTATGAGCAGGAAATACTGGCAACGGCGCACAGCTTCCATGCACTCGGACAAGATGAAAAAATGCTGGCGAACGAGGCAAAAATTCACCTCATCCGCGCCTCGACCGGAACGCGTTACCGCGATCTGGCCGGCTCATCACCCATCGCGAACTATCCGGAAGAACAGCTGCGACTGCTCAATGGCCATTATCCCGACGGCGAACCCCGGCCGGGAGACCTCATCAAGATCGTGCGCTAGCTTGTCGAATACCTGCTGTTTACACAGGCCGACCATGGTTATATTGTCTACGCCCTGAAAGCGGCCAATAACGGCTACGGGAATAATCCATGAAAAAAATCAGCATCATCGGCGCAGGGCGAGTTGGGGAAACAACAGCGATGATCATTGCGCAGCAAGACCTGTGCCGGGAAATTGCACTGCTTGATGTTCGCGAGGGGGCAGCAGCCGGCGCCGCACTGGATATTATGCAGGCCGCTGCATACTTCGGTTTCGATACGCAGGTCAACGGTGGCAGTGATTCGGCCCTGATAGCCGGATCTGACCTGGTCATCATCACCGCCGGTTCGCCGCGCAAGCCAGGCATGTCACGCAGCGATGTGCTCGCCATCAACCGCGGCGTCATCGACGACATCGTCGACCAGGTGCTGGAATTCACTCCCGACGCCCTGCTGCTCATCGTCACCAACCCGGTTGACGTCCTCACCTGGCATGCCTGGAAACGCACCGGCTGGGATAAGCGCCGGGTCTTAGGTCAGGCGGGGGTGCTGGACGCGGCCCGCATGGCCCATTTCATTGCCCGGGAAACCGGGAATTCAGTCAAGGATATACAGACCATGGTCATTGGCGGGCACGGTGACACCATGGTACCGCTGCTGCGGCTCAGCAACGTGCACGGGGTGAGTGCCGCCGCCCTGCTGGACCCCGCAGCCGCTGCCCGCATCATCGAAAAAACCCGCAACGGCGGTTCCGAGGTGCTGACACTGAAGAAGACAGGCAGCGCCTACAACGCCCCGGCAGCGGCCGTCGCCACCATGGTCGATGCCATCTGTCATGATCGCAAACGGGTATTGTCCTGCGTCAGCGTGCTGGAGGGTGAATACCGGCAGAGCGATATCACCGCCGGCGTACCCGTGGTCCTCGGACGCCACGGCGTCGAGCAGGTCATCGAACTCCCCCTGAACGAGACGGAGCTGGCGGACTTCCAGGTTTCCATCGACAGCATCCGCGCCGACCTCGAACTGGCATAGCCGTTTTTTCCGGCTAGAACAGCTGTTCCGGGGTATTACTGCCCGGGCCCTGTCCGGATCCCATCACCGACGGGCTAACGCTTTCCTGGGGAACCTGCTCGGCACGGAACGTTTCGAAGATGGCATCTGATTGCCCGCTGCCGGCCAGCAAACCGGTCATCGGATCGATACGCACAGTCACCAGACCCTCCGGCTGCGCCCGCTTCTGCAGAGCGCGATCACCCAGAGCGGACCCCATGTAGTCGATCCACATCGGCAGGGCGGCACGCCCTCCTGTCTCGCCCCGGCCCAGTGGTTCCAGTTTGTCGAATCCCACCCAGGTCACCGCGACCAGTGACGGATTGTAACCACAGAACCAGGCATCCTTCTGGTCATTGGTCGTTCCGGTCTTGCCGCCCAGGTCAGTGCGGCCCAGCGACCTGGCGCGCTGCCCCGTCCCCCGCTGGATCACATCCTGCAGCATGGAATTCATCAGCCAGGCATTCTGCGGGGTGATGACGGCTCGCGCCAGCTTGAGCCGCTGCTCGCCGTTATCGAGGATGGTCTCCAGGGACTCCGGGCAATCGGGACAGACCACTTCCGGCTCCGCCCGGTAGATTACCTTGCCCTCGGCATCATGGATACGCTGAATAAAATAGGGCTCAACCAGGTAACCGCCGTTGGCAAACACGGCATAGGCCCGGGCCATCTGCAGTGGTGTTGCCGAGGCACTGCCCAGCGCCAGGGTGAGATCCCGGGGCAGCTGGGAGGCCTGGAAACCGAAACGTTCGGCGTATTGCACCGCATAATCGGCCCCGATCGCCCGCAAGATCCGGATGGACACCAGGTTGCGGGAACGATAGAGCGCCTCGCGCAGGCGGGTTGGACCGTGAAAACGGCCGCTGTAATTCTCCGGTCGCCAGGTCGCCTCTAGGGCATCGTCATC
>JAOTTU010000247.1 GCA_029864225.1 Gammaproteobacteria bacterium
CGGCGATCACTGACGCACCACCGAGTACGCCCAGGGTCATTCCTGCAGCGATCACTCGGATACTAATCATCTTTTTGCGGGTCAACATTATCTAAACCTCCTGGGGTTCTAGTTGCGTTTTCTGTCCTGCATGCAAACTTCTTCTAAATTCTCTGGTATGCCTGGTTGCTTCAACGTGCAGCACACATGCCGTCATCGGCCACACGGCACCGCGGTCACTATACGCGTCTGCCGGGGTTGGATGTGTAAACAAAGGTAAATGTGGGTCTGCGTGTCAGTCGATGTGGGAGCCATGGCGCGTAGTTTTATTTGCGCCGGCGATGCTAGCACTGCCGGGGAGCCTTCTCAACAAAATCGGGGTGTCCTGTTCCGGAGCCCTGAAATACTACGGACAAGCCTTGCAATACGAATAAATAGACTAGGGAGCTTTGCTAAGGTGTTTTGTCAGCTACCGTTGAATATTTGACGCACGTCAAGGCGCCCCGCAAACAACTTCGAAACCGGGAGCCCACCGAGAGATTGTGGATGAAACAGCGATGCCCTGCCGCGCTAAGGTCGGTTAATCGGCGACCATGACGATCAGCACCGACCCCTGGATACGCTCTGCCAGATCCGCCAGGGAGGCCGATGTACCGGGCAGTTCTTCCAGCACCGCCTGCTGTTGCGGCAATAACCGCAGCATGCGGCGCAGTACATCCACCTTGATGGCGTAGCTCACATTGGGCAGGACCTGTGGTTCGGAATCCCCGCTGGACCCGCCCAGCATGGACGCCACCACACCCACCACCTCGCCCTCCATGTTTAACAGCGGACCACCGCTGTTGCCCGGCTGAATGGGCACGGAGAGCTGGTAGCTGCCGGGGTCGTCCATAAAGCCGTTGACGGAACTGATGATGCCCTCGGTCAGTTTCGGGTCCGTGCCCATGATGTCGATGCGCGGATAGCCGATGGTGAAGACACTGCTGCCCAGACGCGTATTGATGCTGGCCAGGGGCAGGGCCGGCGGCAGGCTCCGGGATTCATCGACACCGAGCACCGCCAGGTCATGGACCTCGTCGCGCAACACCACGCTGGCGCTCACCGCCTCGCCGGAAACATCGATCAGGCTCACCTGGTCCACGTTTGCCACGACATGATTGTTGGTCACCGCATAACCGCTGGCGATGGGCCAGGCCGTACCGGCGGAAAATCGGCCCTGCCGGTCAGGGACACTGTCCCAGTCTGTTCCATGACTGGCACTTGGCTGCAGGTTGCTTTCACGGTTCGCCGCCAGTGCGTCCAGCGCCTCACCGTGACCCTGGGCCGCGGCCTGGCGCAGCCAGCGTTGCACGGCTTCACTCTGCTGCGGCACAGCCATCACGTCACGCAGATGCAATGCCAGTGCAAACTGGGCGTCGGCCTGTCCCTGCTCTGCCGCCTGTTGAAGCCAGTAGCTTGCCTTTACCGGGTTCTGCTCGACACCGTGGCCCTCGGTGTACATCAGCCCCAGATTGAATTGCGCGGCTGCCAGGCCACCCTCGGCTGACAGGCGATACCAGTCGGCGGCCTTGCGGGCATCCCGGTCCAGCCCGTAGCCATAGTCATACATAAAGCCCAGATTGATCTGCGCATTGCTGTCTACCTGTTGCGCCAGCGGCAACCAGATTTGATGTGCCTGCTCGTAGTGGCCGGCATCGAAGGCAATCCAGCCGCGGGTGAATAAATCATCGGGTGATGCGGGAGTGGCTGCCGCTGCGAATGCTGCCAGCAGCAGTGGCAGCGGGCTGAGGAACCGCAGTGCGGATCGGATGTCTGGCTTCACCTGCATGTCTCCACCTCCAGGGGTATGGGGAGGAACTGTGCGCAGCAGACCCGAGACAAACAGCAGGGGAATCCTGCCGACAGTTAACAGCTTAACGGCCGACCGGCGGCAGGGCTTGAACCGGCTGCGCTCACCCGGCGCGCCTGCCGGGCCGGATAGGCCGTAGAATTGTTGGCGAATTTACTTGAGGTATGATTTTTATATTATTGTTTTTAAAATATATATTTTTAACCTCAATGAGGGGCAGACACTGGACCCGGCGGCGCGGC
>JAOTTU010000090.1 GCA_029864225.1 Gammaproteobacteria bacterium
TTGAAAGATGCATTACCACAGATTATCGACAAGTCAAGCAGTGGCGGCTCATTACTGGACAGTGCCGGCGGTCTGCTGGGTATGGCAAAGAAACTTTTCTAACCTGATTCACGCGATGTACAGGGATGTACAAGTGTCGCGGGAGGCAGGATGCCGGGAGCGACCGATGTACAGGGAGAAGGTGAGACCGGGAACCGGTCGAGAGGCTGGCCAGGGCCATGTACAAGTGGTCGCTCTAGCACATCCCTGTGCTTCACGACACTCGGACCTCCTGTCCATCGTCGCGAGAGGGCAGGAGCCCGAAGCGACCGCCGGGAGCGACCGATGTACAGCAACAAGATACACCTGTAGGACCGCCTCGCAGGCGCGATTGAATGAGAAACGGTATCCCGCTCAGGTGCCGGTCTTGCCCACCACCTCGACGCCCTGGCTATGCAGGTAATCATCGTAGCTGCCGCTGAAATTGACGACGCCATTCGGCGTCAGTTCGATGATGCGTGTTGCCAGTGAAGCGACAAACTCGCGGTCGTGACTCACGAAGATCAGCGTGCCTGGATAATTCTCCAGGGCGGTATTGAGCGACTCAATCGACTCCATGTCCAGGTGATTGGTCGGTTCGTCCATGACCAGGATGTTCGGCCGCTGCAGCATGAGCTTGCCGAACAGCATGCGCCCCTGCTCGCCACCGGACACCACCTTGACCGATTTATTGATTTCGTCCGACGAAAATAGCATCCGACCGAGGGTACCGCGGATCACCTGCTCGTCGTCGTTGGGTTTCCCCCACTGGCTCATCCAGTCGAACAGGGGCATGTCGCTCGCGAAATCTGCGGCATGGTCCTGGGCGAAATAACCTATGTCGACATTTTCGGACCATTTGACGGTGCCTTTGTCGGGCGTCAATTCGCCGACCAGCGTCCGCAGCAGTGTGCTCTTGCCGATTCCGTTCGGGCCGATCACTGCAATGCGTTCACCGACCTCGATCATCAGATTAAGATTGCTGAACAGCGGCGTCTCGTCATACCCCTTGCTCAGGCCATCCGCTTCCAGCGCCAGGCGATAGAGCTTCTTGGCCTGATCGAAGCGGATAAACGGATTGACGCGGCTGGACGGTTTGATCTCATCGAGCTTGATCTTCTCAATCTGTCTGGCGCGGGAAGTCGCCTGCTTGGCCTTGGAGGCGTTCGCGGAAAAACGGCTGACAAAGGACTGTAGATCGGCGATCTGCGCCTTCTTCTTGGCGTTGTTGGAATACAGACGTTCGCGCGCCTGGGTCGAGGCGGTCATGTAGTCGTCGTAATTGCCGGGATAGAGGCGCAATTCGCCATAATCGAGATCGGCCATGTGTGTGCACACACTGTTCAGGAAGTGCCGGTCGTGGGAAATGATCACCATGGTGCTGTTACGTGCATTAAGCACGCTTTCCAACCAGCGGATGGTGTTGATGTCCAGGTTGTTGGTGGGCTCGTCCAGCAGCATGATGTCCGGGTCGGCGAACAGCGCTTGTGCCAGCAGTACGCGCAGCTTCCAGCCCGGCGCCACCGCGCTCATGGGACCGGTGTGCTGTTCCAGCGGAATATCCAGACCCAGCAACAACTCGGCGGCGCGCACCTCGGCGGTATAGCCATCCAGCTCGGCGAAACGCACCTCCAGATGGGCGACCTGCATACCCTCTGCTTCACTCATCTCCGGCAGCGCATAGATGCGGTCGCGCTCCTGCTTCACCTGCCAGAGTTCTGCATGACCCATGATGACAGTATCCAGCACAGTGTAATTCTCGAAGGCGAACTGATCCTGCTGCAGCTTGCCGACGCGCTCATTGGCATCGACGCTGACATTGCCCGAGCTCGGCTCCAGATCGCCGCCCAGAATCTTCATCAAGGTGGATTTGCCGCAGCCATTGGCGCCGATCAGACCGTAGCGGTTGCCATTGTCGAATTTGACCGAGATGTTCTCGAACAGCGGCTTGGGCCCGAACTGCATGGTGATATTAGCGGTTGTAATCAAGAGACTTCTTCCATAATCAAAGGGTTAAACGAAGGCGCGGGACAAGGGCCTGCGGGCCAGTCGTGGGCGATCTGTGCAAAAACCGGACACGGAATGCGCGTACAGCGAAGGAGACGGATCGTGCGTGGCGCGCATTCTCGCATATCCGCCGCGAGCCTGCGACCCGAATACCCGATCCCGGCAGCGACCGGCTGATTCGTGCAGCGAATCTATGGTGTCAGCACCCTTATACCTGCCACGTCATTTAAAGGTTCCTGACACCTTTTAAGGGGGAATAAGCTAAAACTCGAACTCCATACTTTGAAACACCTGTCCCGCGTTGCGCTTCGCAAGAAATTCCGCAGTCGGCAAATGCAGGTACGGGGACTGATCGATCTCGTAGGCCTCCTGCAACGTGCCTCCGTTCTCGATCACCGCGCCGATCTTCTCGCGCAGGTACACCAGGTAATCCCGGGTGTACTTTCTCACCGTCGCCATGTCGGTCGGCCCGCCATGCCCCGGTATTACCACTTCGGCACCCAGCGCCTCGAACTTGTCCCAGGTCTCGATCCAGGCCTTGGAGTCGGTATGCTCGAACAACGGCAACATGCGCTGATGAAACGCCATGTCACCCGAGATCACCAGCTTCTTGTCCGGCAGCCAGACAATAATATCGCCCGGGCTGTGCGCCGGGCCGAGGTTCAAAAGTTCAATCCGTTCGCCACCCAGTTCGATGACCTTTTTATCCTCAAAGGTCTCATCCGGCATAACCACCCTGGTCCCTGCGGCCTTCTCCTTCACGCGCTTCTGCATCACTTCCAGCAGTGCAAACGATTGCTTCTCGATCTCGTGCGCCGCATCGACATGCGCGATCACCGGCACACCCTGTTCCTGCCAGTAACTCGCACCCAGCATGGCATGGCCCTGGCCATTCTCCAGTACCACATATTTCACCGGTTGGTCGGTGATCTTCCTGATCTCGTCATGCAGGGCCTTCGCCAGCAGATAATTGTCTCCGGCGTTCACCACCAGCACACCCGCGTCGGTAATCACGAACGACAGGTTGTTGTTGTGCCCTGAATTCGCATAGGTACCCGGCGCCGTCGCCCCGATTGCCGACCACACCCCCGGCACCACTTCCTGCGGCAGGTCATAGAGCATCGACTCGGGCGCCTTGTCGCTGTTATAGAGCGCCTCGCCGGTCAACGGCTCACCTGTGTCCGCACTCACTGCCGGCTTTTCCAAATGCTTGCGCATGAACTTCGCCGCCCGCTGTACGGCATCTTTCGACGCCAGGTCGTCGGCAAAGGTGCGCACGTTCTCGGTACGAAAATCAAAGCCGCGCCCCACCCCGGGATAGATGACCAGGCGTGCATCCCGGCCCTTGTCCTGCATCACCTTGATACTGGTCTCGATCACGCGGCGACGCTGGTACTGCTCCTCGTCACCGATAAACACCAGCACCGGCAAGGTCAGCTCGTCGATCTCGGGCGCATAGCCATACACCTGTGACGGCTCCGGTGCATTGGGGTCCTGCAGATGGGGATAATAGGACACGTAGCAGGCGATGTCGTTTTCCTGCCGATTGAAAGTGGTCGCCACCTTGAGTGTGTAATAGCCACCCCGAGTATGCGAATACAGACAGGCCTTGTCGGTACTGATGTCAGCGCGCGCCAGCAACACGTCTACCGCGACGTTGACGTCTTTCTCCAGGGCGTAATCGTGCTCGATGGGGTGGGTGCCGATGAAATGCGCCCCGTAGATATCCGGCGCCAGCACCACGAACCCGCGCGCCGCAACCCGCCGGGCATGGCGCTGCACCCGCTCATCCAGCCCGCGCCGCCCGTGCACGAACAATACCGCGGGATATTTTTCATCATCCGCTGGCCGCGCCACCAGGGCCGGCACCTCCACGTCACCGCTCTGGTAACTGGTCCACGAGGTCTCTATGGGGTAATTGTCCGGCACCTCGATCTGGCCCTCATCCCACCAGGCATCGTCCCACCACCAGCTATTGTTGCCGGGTGCAGTATCAGCGGTGGCACTGCTGCAAGCCAGCAGGTAAGTAATAAATATGGCGAAGAGGTGTTTCAGGTTCATGATTGAAATCCTTTTTTATACTTGTCTTTGAGTATATACATTAAAACCGGAGGTAAAAGGGGTCACTACCCATAAACTTGATCTGTCATAATTTATCAAGGGTGCTGGCCCCTGTTATTTCACTGCCAATCACGTGGTCACCCCAGTTCCAGGTTCTCTCGATCGCCTTGCCGGATAGCGGAAGCACCTGCACGGTCATTTCCGGCAGGCGCAGTATCGCGCAGGAATGATTGAATGCGGAACTGCCCGGATTCACCACCAGGGTATTTCCCATTTGCACTGCAAAAACCTGGTGCGTATGCCCGACCACCAGCACATCGCAGTCGAATGCCTGCAGCTGTTCCGCCCAGAGTGCAACCCGATCGGATTGCACCTCACCCTGCCTGTTCAGTAATTTGATACCGCCATGACAGGCATCCGGTGGGTGGGCATGCACCATGTACACCCGCTTGCCTGCAATTACCGTCTCCAGCGAAGCAGGCAATTGTTTGAAAAACGCCACGGCCTCGTTATCAAGCTCATCGGCATAATGATCCAGGTACAGCAGGTCATGATTACCCACAACGGTCTGGCAGCCGCTTCCAGCCAGCAGCGCAACGGTCTGCTCCAGCTGTTCCCTATAGCCTGCAATATCGCCGGCACAAAAGACCTGTTCTACACCTGCTTTCTGGAAAATCGACAGGGCTTCCGCGACCGGTGCGGGTGTCGCATGCACATCACTGATCAAACCAATCAATGCCATATCAGGGAACCTGGGAAAAGGGTTCCGCCGTTAATATTCTTCCGGCACACCCTGCCAGAGCATCTGATAACCCAGCTCATAGGTCTCGTCGCAGAATTCCACCAGTGCCTGGAATTTCTCATTGAAGATCTTGTCGGCGTGTGACTTCTCGTGCTGCTCGAACGACTTCCAGAAGGTCACAATGGCCAGTTCACCCTGCTTGATCTTGGCGACCGTCTCAGTGCCTTCCGGGGCCTCGCCGACCGTACCCTCTGCGGAAACAAAGCCGGAATACTTGTAGACCTGCCCCGCGATGAAGCCGCCCTGGTCGTCACCGTAGGTGTTTTTCACGACATTGCACATCTCGCCCAGCACCAGCTCGACGTCCTCAACAGTGACGCCGTCCTTCAGGTCGACCACGTTGAACATCATCACACAGCCAAAGGGTATTTCAATCGGTTCAAACATACTGTTTCTCCGTTAGTGCCAATAACACATGATATCTGAAGGGTACCGACCCCATTTATTCTTTCAACCGAAGTGCATGCTGGATCTTTTCCCGCCACGCAGCCGGCACACCGGCCTCCTCGGCATACGCGCTCCAGCGCGACACCACTTCCCGCACTTCCCCGACAATGGCCTCGGCGCGCCCGCGCTTCATCGAAGCGGCCCTTGCGCAGGCCTTGAAGTCATCCAGGGTGAAATCATCCCGTTTGCCGTTCATGCTCATCTGGTGGCTGGCCGTCCAGGCGCCGGCAGGATTGAAACTGTAGGTCATATCAAAGGCCGGCGAAAGCGACCATTTCCCTGATTTATCCATCAGCAAGGCAATGTTCTTGACATGGTCGTCCTGATTGCGGGCGACGATGTTAAACACCATACGTCGGAACTGCTCCTCGATCTGACTCATTGGCAGCTCCAGTTGCCGAAGCACCAGCAGCGCCTGTTCATAGGCATAGGCACCCGCCATATTGAAATCATAATGCGCCAGCGCACATAACGATTGCATGTGGAGTTTACTTCCATCCGCAAGACGATCGAAACGCCGGGTCATAAAATGCCGCCTGCCGTTTTCCTCGAACAGCCGGCACTCGCTGATATCAATACCGCAGTCCCTTGCCATCTTGTAATAGGCGTATTCAATGACGCCGTAGCCTTGCGGGTCTTCGAGTTCCTTGTCCTTGTTCCCTCGGACGCCATCAAATTTAAGCAGCCAGTATTCGAAACCCGCTGCTGACGGAACCTGGCCGGAACGGACCTCGTTGGTTGACGGATTCCAGGCAATCACCGCCTTGGCCCGGGCGCCACCGGCCGAGGTGCCGACCCGCAGGATATCGGTCAACGCCCGTTCCCTGCTTTCATCGGCAAAGGAAACCCGCAGGTCATTGCGATGGGTGAGGACTTCCGATGCAAGCTCAACCAGCTTGTCGATTTGTATCTGGCTTGCCTGGCGGGCCTTCGGCCCAATCGGAGGCATAAATTCCAAAGCCCCCATGCCCCGCTCACCCGTATAGCAAAGCCGTTCGACGGCATTGAACGATTCCGGTTGCCGGCCCTGGGTGGCCAGCCAGGCATCAATCAGCACATTTCCGAACTTGTCCGGAAGCGAGTCCGCCAGCAGTCCAGGCAGCCCGTAAAAGGTCCTTCTGGATAACCCGGGGAAGGTATAGACATCGTTCGAAAGCGGCATCGTCAGCGGCGAAATCTCGATGCCGCTCCTGGCAAACGCCGGGTCGTATTCGAAGGCGGCCACATCATCGCCCTCCTCCAGCGAGACCGCACCGATGGTGCGCCCCCAGAGTCTGACCTCGGCAATCGTGCTCATGCATCGTCATCCCAGGACCACGGCTTTTCGGGCCGATCCGAACGGCGGCTGGACGATGCACGCTGCCGTAGCTTGCCCTTTCGCTTTAACAAATCCATCGGTCGCGGCCCGGCCTCGGGAACCATGCGGTCCAGACCCGACAGGAGATCCAGCACCCGAAGAATGCGGACAATGCTCGACATTTGCCCCGAGCCCCCGGCCTCGATCCGCTCGACAGTCCGCTTGGCGATTCCCGCTTGCTCGGCCACATCCGCCTGGGTCAATTGGAGATCGAGCCGGCGACGCGCAACACGCTCGCCAAATTCGGCAAGAATGGTGTCATCCGCAAGGAGTTTAGAAATCTTCATAGTCGCCACCTTAGACGAATTATAATTGACATAATGAATATATCGACAGTTATGTCGATATATAGACTAAATAAATATATATGTCAAGTCGTCGTTAGTAGCGAATAGTATTATATATCAAGTTATTTTTCGTTATATTTGTCGATTTATGTAATAAAGGGGTCATTCTGGTTTTTGAAGCCACGCGGATTTCGTAATGAAAAAACCAGCCCTTTTCCAAACTAGGAATCATCCGCTTCCTCATCATCCCCGGGAGGCAACTCCAGCAGCGGCACGGACTGGATCGCGTTGCCCGCGATCCCCTTTATCGAGCTGTACATGAAATTGGTATTCAGCAGGACCTTCTCGATCTGCTTCTCCCGCTTCTTCCAGATGCCCTGCAGTGATCGCTTCTCCGAGTCGAGATCGGCCTGCATCTGGGTAAAGCCTTCCACAATCGCCTCGATCTGGTGGCGGAATTCGTTGCTGGTAAGGAAGTCGTAGAGCATGCCCATCTTGTCACCCTTGTTTTCCTGGGTGGCGATGGCGCTGCTCAGCTGAATCACGGATTCCCTGAGCACCCTGCACAGCCCCTTGAATTCGTCGAACGAGCAGATCCAGATCCCGTCCCTGAAGCCCATCCGGTTCATGTCAGCAGGCATGACCTCGGTGACCAGAACACCGATATTCGCGCCCTTGTCCCTGATGTCGCTCTTGAACTTTTCAATCCAGGTGACCTGGAAGGCCTTTGTCCTTTTGCTTTCGTAGTAGACAGAACCGCAATTCTGCCGTGTCCTGGTGTTGATAATCTGCAGGCAGTCCGCACCGCGTGCGCCTTTCTTGATCTCATCGATAGTATCAAGCGGGAAGTTGTCCCTGAGCCAGTCCTCTATTGCCAGTTCCTGGACCTCGCCCTGCAACTGCATCGAACCCTGCTCTGCCTTCCTTTGCGCCTCTTGCAACTGCGACTTGAGCGTCTCGATGATCTTCTCGCGCTCCGA
>JAOTTU010000006.1 GCA_029864225.1 Gammaproteobacteria bacterium
TAGAAGAAGTTTGCATGCAGGACAGAAAACGCAACTAGAACCCCAGGAGGTTTAGATAATGTTGACCCGCAAAAAGATGATTAGTATCCGAGTGATCGCTGCAGGAATGACCCTGGGCGTACTCGGCGGTGCGTCAGTGATCGCCGCTGACAACGAGGCAGTCGCGCTGGCCGATGCCGGGCTGCTTCCCACCAACGCCCGTGCCGGTGAGTGTTACGCCAAAGTGATGGTGCCGGCCGAGTACAAGACGGTAGAGGAAAAGGTTGTGGTGGCGGAGGCCAGTGAGAAGATCGAGGTGATCCCGGCCAAGTATGAATGGACCGAGGTCAGGGTCCCCGTTCAGCAAGAATCGGAGAAACTGGTTGCCGTACCTGCCAAGCTCGAGACTGTGAAGGAAAAGGTCGAGATCGAGCCGGCGCATACCGTGTGGCGTATGGGTCCAGGTGCCAATGCAAAGATCGCCGATGACCAGACCGTGCTGTCTGCCCTGGCGCTGGGCCTGCCGAAGACCGCCAAGCCGAGCCAGTGTTTCAACGAGTTCCACCAACCGGCCCAGTACAAGACGGAGACCGAAAAACTCCTGAAGACGGCCGCCTCCGAGGAGATCATTACCAGTGAGCCCGCGTTTGAGTGGGTGGAAGAGAAGGTGCTGGTAAAGGAGGCATCGGAAAAGATTGTCGAGGTGCCCGCGCAGTATGACGTGATTACCGAGAAAGTGCTGGAATCACCGGCCTACACCACCTGGAAAAAGGGCCGCGGCCTGAACGAGAAGGTCGATAACGCCACCGGTGAGATCATGTGTCTGGTGGAAGTCCCGGCCAAGTACAAGACCATCGAGAAGCGGGTGCTGAAGTCACCGGTCAACATCAAAAAGGTCGAGATACCTGCGGAATATACGACCGTGAAGGTGAAGAAGCTGGTCAAGCCCGCCCAGGAGAAGCGTGTGGCGATTCCTGCCGAGTACCAGACCGTCGAGAAGCGGATGAAGGTCTCCGACGCCAGGCTGTCATGGATCCAGGCCGGTGTCTCCGGTGAGGGCAAGGCCACCGGCAAGACCCTGTGCCTGGCGGAGATTCCAGCCAAGTACCAGACGATCACCAAGCAGGTAGTGAAAGAAAAGGCCTCCATCAAAAAGGTTGAGGTGCCCGCGACCGTCAAGACCATGCGCATGAGCAAGCTGGTATCACCGGCCACGGAGAAGCGCATCCCGATCCCGGCCAAGTACGAGATCGTGCCCAAGCGCACCAAGGTATCCAGCGCGAAGCTGGAATGGCGTCCGGTGCTGTGTGAAACCAACACCACCAAGGACCTGGTGTTGCAGATCCAGCGGGCCTTGCAGAAGGCAGGCTTCAATCCCGGAAACATCGATGGTGTCATCGGCAGCGCCACGCTGCGCGCGATCGATTCCTACCAGCGGAAGAATAACCTGGCGCATGGCGGCCTGACCCTGCAGACCATCGAGAAGCTGGGTATCAAGATCGGCGGTTAACTCGACTGCCAGCGGCCACCCGGCCGCACCACAGGGCCACCCCGTTGCCGCGCGGTTCTCGACAGAGACCGTAGCTGGGCGGGGTGGTTTTTTTGTGGGGCAGATGCCCAGGGATTACACTGCATGATCATGGCCACCAGGCCGTAGGCATATTTCCCTGCCTGCAGGATATTGCCAGGAAGCATTTATCACATGTACACGCGGTTCGTCATCTCACTCACTCCCATCGGCGGGAACCTCTCCGTCCGGCGTCTGCTGCTGGCCCTTCTGCTGTTAGCCGTGGTGGCCGATGTGGGGGCGGCGCTGCAGGTCGAGGTCGAAGGTGTCGACGAGCCGCTGCTCGGCAACGTCCTTGCCCTGTTGACGCTGCAACGCGAGCGGGAAACCAAGGGGCTGGGCGAAGCTCATGTGCGGCGTTATTTTCAGCGCGCACCTGAAGAAATCCGCACGGCATTGGAGCCCTACGGCTATTACGCGGTGCAGGTGGAGAGTCGTCTGGAGCAGAAAGGCGAGGATTGGCTGGCCTGGTTCCGCATCGAACCTGGTGACCCGGTACGCTATCGTGCGGTCAATGTCACTCTGAGCGGTGCCGGTGAGCAGGACGCTGTACTGAAGCAAGCGATTGCCGGCTTTCCCCTGCAGCCAGGGCAGATCGCTGTACACGGTGATTACGAGGCGGCCAAGGCCAGGCTGCAGAAGACCGCCATCGAACAAGGTTATCTGGATGCCCTGTATCAGCATCATGAATTACGCATCGATCCGGCGGCAGGTTATGCCGAGGTGCAGCTGCTGCTGGATAGCGGAGCGCAGTATCGTTTCGGCGAGGTGACTTTCCCGCCCGGCAAACTGAGCGAACAGCTGCTACGCCGCTATGTCACCATTAAACCCGACCAGCCTTATTCCTATCGACCCCTGCTGGAGTTGCAGCGTGCGCTGGAGGACAGCGATTACTTCGCACGGGTCGAGGTTGTATCGATGCGCGACCAGGCGCAGGACGCGGTAATACCCGTGCAGGTTGACCTCGAGGCGCACAAACGCAACAAGTACAGTGCCGGTTTGGGGTTTGGTACCGATACCGGTTTGCGCGGACTGCTGGGATGGGAGAACCGGCGTGTCAATCGTCACGGCCATCGCATGGGGGCGAGTCTGCGTGGCTCTGAAATCGGCAGCGAGTTGGAGGCCCACTACAGTCTGCCGCTAGCCAACCCGCGCAGCGACCGCCTGGAGTTCACTGCGGCCTCGGTCAGTGAAGACACCGACACGTCGGATTCAACATTGCACAAGCTCGCCATTGGCCGCCTGGTGGCGCGCGGGCGCTGGCGCGAGACCCTGTCGCTTTCCTATGAACGGGAAGATTACACTGTCGGGTTGACCGATGAATCCACCAGCCTGCTGATCCCTGGCATCAGTTATTCGCAGGTGCGTGCCGACAATCGACTGGTCGCGAACCGGGGCTGGCGTGTGCAGTTTGACCTGCGCGGTGCCGCCGAACAGCTCCTCTCCGATACCAGCTTTGTTCAGTCCGAGCTCAGGGGCAAATGGATCCACCGCCTCGGCACGAACGGGCGCGTCATCACCCGTGCCGAGGCCGGTACGACCTGGGTCGATGCGGCGGACCTGTTGCCGGTATCGGTGCGCTTCTTCGCCGGTGGTGACCAGAGTGTGCGCGGCTATGATTATCAGGAGCTGGGTCCACGCGACGACTCCGGGAATGTCGTGGGCGGCAGGCATCTGGTATTCGGCAGCCTGGAGTATGAACACCGCATCAAGGGAAATTGGGGGCTGGCAGCCTTCGTGGATAGCGGAAATGCCTTTAATAGCTTCAGTGAAGGGCTGGAGACCGGGGCCGGTATCGGGCTGCGCTGGAAATCACCTATCGGCATGGTACGGGTCGATATTGCGGCGGCCGTGAGCCAGGACAACGCCGTGCGCCTGCACTTCACGCTGGGGCCGGATTTATGAAGCGACTGTTCCGGCTGACGCTGGTGCTCGTACTGGCGCTGCTGCTGGGTACGCTGGCCGCATTGACGGTCTTGCTGGCCACCGAGGGTGGTTTGCGACTCAGCCTGGCGCTGGCGCAGCGCTTCACGCCGGGTGAGCTGAGCTGGGCTGCCGCGAGCGGGCGCCTGGTCGGTCCGCTGCAGTTGCATGAACTGCGCTATGTTGAAGGTGACACGCATATCGCCTTCAACCGCCTTGAACTGGAGTGGTCGCCTGGCCTGCTGCTGGCCCGGCGCCTGAGCGTGGACAGACTTCATCTCGACAGCATTGTCATTCAGTTGCCCGCCGCGGAAGAGGTGGACGACACGCCTATTGAGCCGGGTTGGCGCCTGCCGTTGGAACTGGAGATACAGGATCTCGCGCTCACCGATCTGCGCATTCAGAGCGGTGCGGCCGAGCCTATCGAATTACTGTCGTTACATGTCGCGGCAGCCAGCGGTCATGACTGGGTGGATTTCGAAACCTTCAGCCTGCAACTGGCACAGGAACGACTCGCGGCCCAGGGACGTTTGGGGTTGGGCCGCGATGTCGCGACGGACCTGCAGCTGACCCTGGACGCCGAGCCCGCCGGCTATGCCCCGATTCACAGTCAGGGGCAGCTCACGGGTACCTGGGCGTCCTTCAGCCTTGAGCAACAGGTCACGGCGCCACTTGCCGCCACCGCCCGGCTGGATCTTACCGAGCCGTTCGGTGCGTTGCGCTGGGTGCTGGATCTGGAGTTTCCCGACACACCGCTCGATCGCATCAATAGCGGGTGGCCAGCCTGGCGCCTGGGCGGTCGTGTGCAGGGGACCGGTGCCTTGAATGAGGCCGAACTGAGCGCCCATCTGCGCACCGACTGGGAGGCCGCCGAACTCTATCCCCTGCAGGCTGAACTCGGACTCGAGAAATCTGACGACGGCAGCCTGCGCCTGCAGCCGTCCCTGGTGCAGCAGGGCGAAGCACGCCTGCGGCTGACCGGCAGTTGGCATCCACAGGCGGAGGATTTCACCCTGGTGCTGGACGGACAGACACTGCAATGGCCCCTGCAGGGCGCTGCACAGTATGCGGTCCCAAAGGCCGAGGTCCGTGTGAGTGGCCGGATTGCGGATTATCAACTGCAGATGAAGGCTGACCTGGCCGGTGTCGACCTGCCGCCCGTGAGCCTCACCGGGCAGGGGCGCGGCAGTGACAAGGGTGTCGATCTGGAGCGACTGGCCCTGACCACGCTGGGCGGTGCAATCGATGTCAGCGGCAAGCTCGACTGGTCGCCGCAGTTGCAGTGGGAGGCTGACCTCGAGGCCCGCGATATCGATCCCGGGCAGCGCTGGCCCGATTGGCCGGGGCGGCTGGGCGTGCGGCTCGATAGCCGGGGCGCCGTGGTGAACGAAGAGCTGACTCTGACGGCCCGGATCGAGGCACTCAACGGTACCCTGCGCGGCTACCCGGTCAGCGGACAGGCGGCCGTGGAACTCAAGGAGGGGCAACTCGATGCGCAGGATGTTGAACTGCGTTCAGGCAGTGCACAGCTGAATCTCGCGGGGCAGATCGCTGATGCCTTGGCATTGCAATGGACGCTCATGGCCCCGGATCTGGGAGAGGTCCTGCCGGGTGTCACGGGTCGTATCGAGGCGCAAGGCAGCGTGGCCGGACCGCGCGCCGCGCCGCACCTGCAGGGCCATGCACGGCTGGCGGATATCACCCGGGGCGATCTGAGCCTGGCGAACTTTGACCTGGATGCCGATTTGAGCCTGGCGCCGGGCGCCCCACTCAAGCTGCAAGGCCATGGTGAGACGCTGTCGATCGGGACACGCCGTCTGGATCAGCTCGATCTGCAGCTGAGCGGCCAGGTTGATGCGCATCAGGTGCGCCTGGAGGTAACCGGTCCGGCTCATGCCCTGAAACTTGAGGGCGCCGGTGGCTGGGACGGAAGCCAATGGCAGGGACGCCTGGAGCAGAGTGCCTGGCAGCTACCCGAAACCGGCGCCTGGATACAACGTGCACCAGCCGCATTGCGTCTGGGGCCGGAGGGCAGCAGTGGCGATACCTTGTGCTGGCAGCAACAAACAGCCGCTTTGTGCGTGCGCCTGGATACTGTCGAACGGGAGCAGCGGGTGTCGGTTGAGATGAAAGACTGGCCGTTGGCCGAGCGCGCCTCCCTGTATATGCCAGCGCAAACCCGGGTCAGCGATGCGGCGCTGTCGTTTGAACTGCAGGCACAGCGCGGCCTGCAGGCGGATGGGCCATTGCGCGCGCAACTGGAAATGCATACCACCGGCGGCACAGTGCACTGGCTGGAGGGCCCTGAGTCTGAAAGCACGGTATTCGGCGGCCTCGAGGCGAATGCCCGCCTGACAGACGAGGGGGTGACCGGCATGGCGACCCTGCGTTTGACCGGTGACGATCACCTGCAGCTGAATGCGCAGTTACCCGGCTACCGGCCGGGGGTGGCGGTGGACCGGCAGCCCCTGAGTGGGCAATTGCAGGGCGAGGTGCGCGACTTCTCGCTGGTAGAAGGCCTGCTGGGGAACGTCGATCAGCTCGAGGGCGTGCTGCGTGCCGCTGTCGACCTGGGCGGTACCCTGGCCGCACCGCGGCTGGCGGGTGAGCTGCGACTGGATGACGGTCGTGCCTTTATCGGACCGACCGGCACCACCCTGGAGGACCTGCAGCTGGTCGTGAGCGGCGACCCGATCAGCGGTAGCATCCAGTTGTCGGGCGCGGCCCGCAGCGGTCCGGGTGCGCTGGCCCTGCGCGGCGATTTCGAAGGCGCGGGCACGCCCGAACTGCGCGGCAGACTGCACATCACCGGCGCGGATTTCGAGGCCGTCAACATGCCCGAGGCGCGCGTATTGCTGACACCGGATCTGCGGCTGGATGTGCAACCGCAACGCTTGTCGGTGAACGGCAGCCTGACCATCCCTGAAGCGCTCATCGAACCGCGTGATCTGCAAGGGGCGCAGACACCCAGTAAGGATGTGGTGCTGATCAGTCAGGTCGAGGAGCCACCGCCGGCCTGGGCCGTGACCAGTCGCGTGAAAATGGTTCTGGGCGAAGCGGTGCGATTTAACGGCTTTGGCCTGAACGGGCGCTTGACCGGCATTCTCGACGTGGTGGACGAACCGGGGCGGGTGACGCTGGCGAGTGGCGAGCTGCGCATCGTTGACGGTGAATACAAGGCCTATGGACAGAAACTCGAAATCGAGACCGGTCGCCTTCTTTACCGCGGCGGCCCGATCGACAACCCCGGCCTTGATATCCGTGCGGTGCGCAAGACGCGCGATGTGCTGGCAGGGGTGAAGGTATTCGGCGATCTGCAAACACCCGAACTGGAGTTGTATTCCGACCCGAGCCTGCCGCAGGCGGATCAGCTGTCCTATCTGCTGCTCGGGCGGCCGCTGCAGAGCGCATCAGGCAGTGAAGGGCAGCTGCTGTTCAATGCCGCATCGTCCCTGGGGATCAAGGGCGGTAATCTGTTGGCGCAGAATATCGGCACCAGCTTAGGTCTGGATGAGGTATCGGTTGGCGGCGATGACCTGGACAGCACTGCGCTGGTGATCGGCAAATACCTCTCACCGCGCCTGTATGTGAATTACAGCGTGGGCCTGCTGGATGCAGTGAATACATTGCGTATACGCTATCAGTTGAATAAGCGCCTTTCGGTACAAACCGAGACCGGGACCGCGACCGGTGCCGATATCCTGTACAGCTTCGAGCGCTGACGTAATGGTGCTGATGATCCCCGGGCTGGATCCCAGGGCTTGTTATTTGGTGGAGGCGGCGGGACGTCGCTCCCGGCGGTCGCTCCGGGCTTCCTGCCCTCCCGCGACACTGATACATCCCTGTACATCGTCGAACCCAACGCGGGTTCTCGTCCGCGCCGCGTCAAAAAAAAAGGCCACCACAAGGGTGACCTTTTGTCGTTTGGTGGAGGCGGCGGGAATCGAACCCGCGTCCGCAAGTCCTCTGCCATCGGCTCTACATGCTTATCCCGGTCTATTAGTTTAACTGCTTGCTACCCGACGGGCAGGGAAAACAAACAGCGAGTTCGGTAAGTTTTAGCGTATCCACCCCGAACGAGCTTCAACGCGATCATGTGAGAGTCGACGCCTGAGTGTTCCGAATACCCAAAGGGCATAAAGAACCTGGACGCACATGCACGGCTCCAGTCAGACGGCACCCTACAGGGGTTTAAGCTGCGAGTGCGTAGTTGTCGTCGTTGGCAACTATAAGTTTGCAGATGGATTAACGAGGTATTCTGCACCTCGGCATGCACCTCAGGTTTCGCAACCCACGTCGAAGCCAGGTCGCCCCCAAAGTTACTGATATGACAGTATACAGGGCATTAAGTTCGCCGCCAGTCCTTGTTTTTTTGCCGGTTTGACCCAATTGAACAGGGGATAGGCAATATACTCTGAAGGATACTATGGGTACCGATAAGAAGAATGACCCGGAAGCACCGGAGACCGAGGCCGCGGCCAGTGAAATCGTCCGCGCCACGGACGTGCTGCCGGGCGAAATACTGCTGCTACCGCAAAGCAGCCGCCCGTTCTTCCCGGGCCAGGTGACGCCCCTGCTGGTGGACCGCGAGCCCTGGGGGGCGACTATCAAGGCGGTGCATGACTCGCCACACGACATTATCGGCCTGCTGCTGGTGCGCCCGGAGCGGATCGAAGACGCCAGCATCGCGGATTTCTATGCCATGGGGACCGCCTGCCGCATCCTCCGGGTGCAGGAGGATGCGGGCAAGCTGCAGGTCCTGGTGGAAGGCCTGCAGCGTTTCAGGATCGAGCGCTGGATCTCGAAGCTGCCACCCTACAGCGCCCGCGTCAGCTACTACCCGGAGACCCAGTACGAACATGTCTCCGAGGTCAAGGCCTATGCCATGGCCATCATCAATACCATCAAGGAGCTGGTGCCGCTGAACCCCCTCTACGGGGAGGAGCTCAAGGTCTTTCTGGAGCATTTCAGCCCAGATGATCCCTCCCACCTGGCGGATTTCGCCGCCAGCCTGACCACGGCCGGCAAAGAGGGGCTGCAGGAGGTGCTGGAGACCACCCATATCCTGTCGCGCCTGGAGAAGGTCCTGCGTCTGATCAACCAGGAGCTGGAGGTCGCCAAGGCACAGATGAAGATCCGTCAGCATGTCGAGGCGGAGATCACCTCTCACCAGAAGGAGCTGTTCCTGCGCGAACAGCTGAAGGCGATCCAGAAGGAGCTGGGCCTTTCCAAGGACGACAAGACGGCCGAGGTCGACAAGTTTCGCGAGCGCATCGAGGGACTCACCCTGACGGAGGCAGCACAGGCGCGTCTCGATGAAGAACTGGAAAAGCTCGCACTGCTGGAGACCGGTTCACCGGAATATGCCGTCACCCGCAACTACCTGGACTGGCTGACGCTGCTGCCCTGGGGCACTCACACCCCGGACCGGCTCGACCTGGAGCAGGCCCAGGGGATTCTGGACAAAGACCACGAAGGTCTGGTGGACGTCAAAGAGCGCATCCTCGAGTTTCTCGCGGTCGGGATCATGCGTGGCGAGGTCGCCGGTTCCATTATCCTGTTTGTCGGGCCGCCGGGCGTCGGCAAGACCTCGCTGGGCCAGTCCATCGCACGCACACTGGGACGCAAGTTCTTCCGCTTTTCACTCGGGGGCATGCGTGACGAGGCCGAGATCAAGGGGCACCGCCGCACCTATATCGGTGCCATGCCCGGCAAGTTCATCCAGGCCATCAAGAACACCGGGGCGGCTAACCCTGTGATCATGCTGGACGAGCTCGACAAGATCGGCGCCTCCTACCACGGCGATCCGGCCTCGGCCCTGCTGGAGGTGCTCGACCCCGAGCAGAACAGCGAGTTCCTCGACCACTACCTGGACGTGCCGTTTGACCTGTCCAAGGTGCTGTTCATCTGCACCGCCAACCAGCTCGACACCATCCCCGGCCCGCTGCTGGACCGCATGGAAATCATCCGGCTGTCCGGCTACCTGGCGGACGAGAAACTCGCGATTGCCCGCAAGCACCTGCTGCCGCGCCTGGTGAAACGCGCCGGCCTGAAGGGCCGCGGCCAGCTGCGCATCGACACGGGTGCGTTGCGCAAGATCATCGAGGGCTATGCACGCGAGGCCGGGGTGCGGCGCCTGGAAAAATACCTTGGCGCCATCGTCCGCAAGGCGGTGGTCAAGCTGCTCAAGGGCGCGCCGGCCCCGATCCGGGTGCGGGCGGGCGATGTTCAGGACTACCTGGGCAAGGTGCTGTTCGAAAAGGAGAAGCGCAAAAGCGGCGTGGGCATGGTCACCGGGCTGGCATGGACCGCCATGGGTGGCGTTACCCTGAGCGTGGAGGCGACCCGGATCCATGACTACAGCCGCGGCCTGAAACTGACCGGCCAGCTGGGCGACGTGATGCGCGAGTCGGCGGAGATCGCCTACAGCTATGTCATGTCGAATGCCGACAGGCTCGGGGTCAAGCCCGGGTATTTCAGGAACTCCTTCCTGCACCTGCACGTACCGGCCGGGGCGACACCCAAGGACGGCCCCAGCGCGGGTATTACCATGGCGACGGCCATCCTGTCGCTGGCGCGCGGCCGGCGGCCGGTGCGCACCCTGGCCATGACCGGGGAATTGACGCTCACCGGCGTGGTCCTGCCGGTGGGCGGCATCCAGGAGAAGGTGATCGCGGCCAAGCGCAGCGGCATCAAGCGGCTGATCCTGCCGGAGGCCAACCGCGGTGATTTCGAGGGCCTGCCGGAGCACATTCAGGAGGGTATGACGGTACATTTCGCCGCGAGCTTCAACGACGTCGTGCCGGTGGTGTTCGACAAATAGGCCGGGTACCCTGCCTCATGCCACAAATCTTTACCCCGTCAGCGCCGGGGGTTGAATTTTTCCGAACCGGTGCCATCTATAATCGTGACTGACTTTTCACGGAAGGTGACAAAACCATGATGCGAATAATGCTTTTTCTGGCCACCAATGCCGCCGTGCTGGTCCTGATCAGTGTGGTCTTCCAGGTACTGGGTATCGAGGGCATCCTGGCCGAGAACGGCGTGGATCTGAACCTGCAGGCGCTGCTGGTGATGTCCGCCGTCATCGGTTTCGGCGGTTCCTTTATCTCTCTCGCCCTGTCCAAGTTCATGGCCAAGCGTTCCATGGGGGTGCAGATCATCGAGCAGCCGTCCAACAGCACCGAGCAGTGGCTGGTGGACACCGTCCGGCGCCAGGCGAAGCAGGCCGGTATCGGCATGCCCGAGGTGGGTATCTTCAATGCACCCGACCCGAATGCCTTCGCGACCGGCATGCGCCGCAACAGTGCGCTGGTGGCCGTCAGCACCGGGCTGCTGCAAAACATGAACGCCGATGAGGTCGAGGCGGTACTGGGGCACGAGATCGCCCACGTCAGCAACGGCGACATGGTGACCATGGGCCTGATCCAGGGCGTGGTGAACACCTTTGTCATCTTCCTGTCGCGCATCATCGGGCATGTCGTCGACCGGGTGGTGTTCAAGACCGAGCGCGGCTACGGGCCCGCCTATTACATCACCTCCATTGTCGCGCAAATATTCCTGTCCATCCTGGCCTCTATCATTGTGATGTGGTTTTCGCGCCGGCGCGAGTTCCGCGCCGATGCCGGCGGTGCCTCACTGGCCGGGCGCGGCAAGATGATCGGCGCCCTGCAGGCCCTGCAGCGGGCGCACGAACCGCATGACCTGCCGGGCGAGTTTGCAGCCTTCGGTATTGCGGGCGGCCTCGGCTCCGGGCTCAAGCAGCTGTTCATGACACATCCGCCGCTGGAGCAGCGTATTGCCGCGCTGCAGGCTGCACGTTAGCCCGCATTTCTCACCGGGCGGCGGTAGATCCACATACGGCACCGATGTAACGAACAAAGTGCAGATCCGGAACAGCACAGCGTGTTTTGGGCGTTGCCTGTCCCGGCCCTGGCAGTATTTCTTTATTGCCACGTCGCTGCTGTAAACGCGCGGGCCCGTCCCGGTGCGCGCAGGGCGCCGCGACTGTTACACTCGAGACGTAATGGAGATCGCCCGCAACCAGCAGATTGCGTTGAAACTTGCCCAGGCGGCCGACCTGCTTGAGCAACAGGCCGCCAACCCCTTCCGGGTCAGCGCCTACCGCCATGCCAGCGAAACCGTGGCGCGTCTGGACAAGGACATTGCCGATATCGCCACGCAGGAGGGCGCTGCCGGCCTGGTCGCACTGCCCGGCATCGGCAAGGGCATTGCCCGGGCGATACAGGAACTGCTGGACACCGGCCGCTGGGTCCAGCTGGAGCGCCTGCGCGGTACCCTCGACCCGGTGCATCTGTTCCAGACGGTGCCTGGCATCGGTCCGAAGCTGGCCGAGCAGATCCACGAGGCCCTGCATATCGATACCCTCGAGGCGCTGGAGGCGGCGGCCTATGACGGCAGCCTGGCCGGCGTCCCCGGCGTGGGCGAGCGACGCATCGCGGCCATCCGCAACTCCCTGAGCCAGCTGCTCGGCCGGACACGGCGGCGTCCGCGCGAGGAACCCGGCGCCGTGCCGGGTGTCGGGCTGTTACTGGAGGCCGATGCGGAATACCGTGACAAGGCGGCGCTGGACGCGCTGCCGGTGATTGCACCGAAACGCTTCAACCCCGAGGGCAAGGCCTGGCTGCCGATCCTGCACACCCAGGTCGACAATTGGCATTTCACGCTGCTGTACTCGAATACCGCGCGCGCCCACGAACTGAAGCGCACCCACGACTGGGTGGTGGCGTACTACTACGATGACCATCACCAGGAAGGGCAGTGCACCATCGTGACCGAGACGCGCGGCCCGTTGATCGGCCGGCGAGTGGTACGCGGGCGTGAACTCGAGTGCCGGGAATATTACGCTGGAGAATTAAAGTAAGAAGTGAGAAGTGGCCAGCACCTTGATATCAGACGCTTTCAGGTCAGCAGGCATGTTCAGGGCTGGGCGGCAATAAAGACCCGGAGGTCAGGATCAGGCTGACAGTGAAGAACGTAAGCCCGGTATCCGGGGAAGGCTTTACCACCATTGAAGCATACCAGAACAGCAACCTGGTGAATCTTGGGAGATTGTGTCTGTAACCGATGCGGTCGGTAATGGTCAGACGAGGCTAGAGTTTACATGGCCGGTTGTTTCAGTTGTCCCGGGCACCATCGATTGGGAAGTCAGCGTTCAGGATGATGACCCGGATATAGACTTTTGCAACTGCAACGACAACCATCGTAGAGTCATCATAAAATAACGTTAGTTAATAGGGCGCGGTTATCCCTGCCCCAATTTGTTTCACAGCTGCAAACCGGAACAGAGGCCATTTCATCGGGTTGAAAGTGAACGTCCTGTCGCTGAACGCGTAGTCAATTCCGCTCGGAGTGATCATTTTGCATACACGGTTCTCTCCTTTGAGGCACGGATGATAACAAGGTGGTCGCCATACAGTCAGATTCAGCAGATACCAGCAGGGGAGACGGGTCAGCTATCTTGTTGTAGAGTCTGGCAAGGATGATCATTCAAGTGCACGGCGTGAGCAAAGCGAATAAGAACATAGCCATATTCCTTCTGAAGGCGCTGGTTACAGCGGTATGCCTGTGGTGGTTATCCCGTTATTTTGACTACGAGCAGGTTCGTATCGTGCTTGCCGGCATGAATCCTCTTTTGTTGGTGGTGGCGATTGCGTTGCATTTTCTGTCGTTTGTGGCTGGTGGGGTGCGCTGGTGGTTGTTGTTCCGACACCTGCACGGCAGCATCGAATTTCGCCAGGTCTGGCCAAGTTATTATCTGGGGGTGTTCTATAACAACCTGCTCCCGTCTGTTTATGGTGGTGACCTGGCCCGTACTGCACGGCTTTACGCCTCAGGATTCGGTGGCAGCGCATTAGTAAGCTCCGCATTTGTTGACCGCATGCTTGGTTTGGCCGCTGTGGTCAGCATGGGCGGCATAGCGTTGTTGTTCGCACCGGTCGGGTTTGAAAAGCAGCTTGCGCTAAGCGTTTTTGGATTAATCATGCTGGCAATATTGCCGATGGTGGTTATCGCCGTATTACCTAAATGGACAAGGCTGCTGGATACTGGTTTTGGCAGGCGCTGGCCGCGCTTGCACGCGGTATTGGCCTGCTTCCCGCGCTACCGTACCGCTCCCGGACTTATGCTGAGAGCATTTGGCTTATCAGTGCTGAATCAGCTGATGTGGGTGCTAGTGCTCTTGATGTTGGCACCCGGGCTTGGTGTGCATCTACCGGTATTCCAATTAATGCTTGTGCTGATGCTGGTATCCCTGGTATCCAGCCTGCCAATCTCATTGGGAGGGCTTGGTGCAAGAGAGGGCGCCATGATGAGCCTGTTGCTGCCGCTCGGTGTTGATGCCGCCTCGGTGCTGGCTCTGTCTGTGGCCTACCTGTTGGTATTGTGGTGTACCACGCTGCCAGGGGCGTTTATGCTGCTGCTGCGGGAACCGAATGCACCCGATGCAACAGGTCTATAGGTAGCAAGCCGGCCATTCGCAATAAAAAAGTACATGTCATTATTCAACATGAATACAGGCGTATGGAAGCGGTTTCCCCCTTCTATTGAAACCCGGTTCTGGACATTGTCGGGAAGTTCCATCTTTTTGTTTCTGGCGTTATTAACATATATCGGCGTCTTTTCCGCGGTATCAATATTAACGTACAGAAACTTTGGAATGTCTGCTTTTGATATTGGCATCCACGACCAGGCAATTTGGAAAATAGCGACAGGACGCGGGCTTTTCTCGACCGTCCGTGGCCTGTCGATCTGGGGAGACCATTGCTGGTTTATCATGATTTTTATCGCGCCGTTTTACTGGGTGTGGGACAAGCTGGAAGTAATACTGGTGTTGCAGTCAACTGCACTCGCTATCGGTGTGATACCACTGGCCGCATACACATATAGACTAACGCGAAGTCAATGGTTAAGTATGGCTTTATCTCTATCCTGGTTGCTGTCACCCGCATTACAGAACATGAATCTTGAAAACTTTCATCCAGAGGTTATTGCGGCACCGTTTCTCCTTTGGGCCATCGAAAGGGCTGATGCAAAATCCTGGAGATGGTATGCATTTGCTGTCGGAATGGCGCTTCTTTGTAAGGAGGATGTTTCATTAACAGTCATTGCGCTCGGGATTTGGGTGTTTATCGCCAAGGACCGGCGGGTCGGAATCCTGACTATTGTCACAGGCATTGCATGGTTTGTTTTCTGTATGAAACTGGTACTTCCTTTTTTTAACGATGCAGGTTTCTTCCGATTCCAAGGCGGGTACTGGTTCAGCGCTTTTTGGAGTAACAAATTTAGTCCTGAATATTACATGAATGTTCTCGGAACAGAGCAAGTACGGCTGTATGTGTGGCAGCTCGGCCTGCCACTGCTATTCTTGGGTATCTTTTCCCCTGTTCTGCTGTTTGCCGCGCTGCCAGGCTTCCTGATAAATGTCCTTAGCGGTAATGACTATCTGGTATCAATTCACTACCATTATAATTTTGAAACTCTGCCAATTATCTTCGCAGCGACGGCAAGCACTCTGGCCTGGATTGGCAGGCGCGGTATCCCTGGACGAGTAATGACGGTGCTGATTTCAGCGGGTATGCTGACTGCAACAGTCTATGCAAATAACGAATGGAGCGACCTTCCATTAAAACGGGTGCATTCGCGTCTGCAGGCCCAGTACGCGTCCTTCTTTAATTCGGACATAAATTCCCGCTTCCAGGATTTGGCGGTATATCTACCTTCGGATACGGAAATCCCTATTTCTGTTTCCCATAATCTGCTGCCTCATTTGGCGCATCGTTCAGAAGTATATATGTACCCCAATCCATTTTATTCTTCCTACTGGGGGATCCAGGGGGAAAACCTCCCGTCTCCTGAAGGAATAATGTGGATCATGCTCGACATAAATGCCCTGGACAATAACAGCCATGGGTTATTGATGCGCCTTCTGCAAACAGGGGAATTCCTTCTAGTACGCCAGATTGAAAATATTCTGGTAGCGAAACGTAATCCTGACAGGGAACCGATCCGGTTAATTGATCCCATTAATGCTTTGTTGGAGAATGATGCAATCCATGTATTTGCTTTTGTGAGCGATGATCCCGTTACAAATATCGATCCACTTCCTGCAAGTGTTCCTGATATTCAGCTTGTCACCCGGAAAATCGATTTACCGTTGACAACAAATCGCCTGCTGACCAGTGAAGGTCTCGACCTGGGAGCTGCAGATAATATCCGCGTCGTATTTAACGGTAGATGGACAGCAAGAGGAGAGGATGACGTGATAATCCGGATCCGGGCAGATGATGGATGCAGGTTGTATGTTAACGGGGAGATAATAATTGACTACAGCGGAGTGCATTCTTTTGAGGGCGAGTTGTATACCCAGCAGCTACGATTGGAACCAGGCGAGAATCAGATAGCTGTTCAGTATTTCGAATGGGGAGGGGCGGCAGGCGTCCGGGTTGAATGGGCATCATCTAGAGATCAAATGTTCAAGCTGCTGAGCGCAGGGGACGAGTTACCGTAAGCGCATGAAGCTCTATTAAATTAACATGAAACTATGGCCTGTAAGTCAATGCGACTAAATATTCCAGTCACAGGAAACCCTCTGCTGTCCCATAAACATTGACAGGATTATCTGTAAAGTAATGTATGGCAAGACGATACCAGGCAGCGCCACATACGGGAAATGAATCTGCGTCGCCGCCATATAAACAGAGCGTCCCTTCTCCTTTATGCACGATTGCTGGGTGCTCCGGGACGCCTACAGGGATGTAGGTGGTAGAGCAATGCATGGAGCAATAACGAGAAAGTCAGGATGAGGGGATATAAAATCAGGCAGTTGCATTTATTTATCCCCTCTCCCCAGCTCTCTCCCGGTGGGAGAGTGGGTTTTTGGAAAGCAGTGCAGGAAACCTATTAGATGTTTGTTGAGAGTAATTCCGCCTGTTCTCGTTGCCGGATCCGCAATTGTATTTTCAACGTTTATTGAATTGTGTGTTCGGGTGCCTGTCTCTTCATTCTATTAATATTCCTGAGTGGAGGCGTGAAATGCTGAGAAAGTGTCCAGGACCCAATGATCTGAATAGTTTGTTCGATTATCTACAAACACATCTAATCGTTGCCGATGGTTTTTTGTTGAGTAAAGCGAGGAGGCTGCAGTAATGAGACCGTTAATATACGCATTAGCAGCCATTACATTGATGGCATCCACCAATGTTGTGGCATCCTTTATCTCAATGGCGACTGGTTATTCTGTTACTGAGGGACCAGATGGTCTAACTCTTAACGTAACAAGCAAGAACCAGGGTGACGAGCCTGCATATGAAATTCAATTCGAGGTTCAGATCGGGAATCATAATTACACAAGTACTTCCGTGCCCCAACTGGGAGTGAATGAAACCACGTCCACGGAATTCTTGATTCACGATGGATTTCATTTGCCCGGGCATTACCCTGTGCTTATTAAAATCCACTATCAGGACGCCAATAGATACCCGTTTACAGCACTTTCCGTCGGCTTTTATGATTTTCAGAATCCGGTAGTGAGCAAGGTTCTGATTCGGGCAAAAGATTCCAGTATTCCCGCAAATGGCAAGGGAACGATGCACTATACGGTTCGTAATAACGATTCGGTAGAGCGCGATCTAGTTCTGAAACTGCATCTGCCTGATGAGTTGGCGACACTAAAGGATAGTGATAGCTTAACCATAGGCCCGAAGCAATCGATGTCGTTACAGTACACGATAGAGAATTTCTCGGCATTGGTTAATAGCGGCTACGCAATTGCGCTTGTGGCGGAATATGAAGACGGCAAGAGCCATTATAGTGCTGCGGGATCAGGTACCATTCGTATCATTGAGCCCAATGCCATGAATGTATACTTGCCCTGGGTTGTGGCTGCTGCTACTGCTGTGTTCCTGGCATTCCTGATTATTGTCCGTATACGACGCAAGTAGTGCCGGCATTATTATAACCAAGGTGCCGACCCTTTTCCTGGATGGTGCTTTATGTTTTGCATCATCCTGGCGTTGTCGTCTTAAGAAACTGATAGCTGACCAGTACGGGTATAGATCCTGGTCAGAATAACGCATATAGGATCTGCAAACCAGGGATGTCAGGAAAAACCAAAATGCTGTTCCCGGGATACTGAAATATTGACCATGACAGCGAATTGCACAAAGCACAAAAAACAGCATGGAATACTGTTTTTTACACTGTTGTGGCTGTGGATGTGTTCGCAGCTTTGCGCAGCGCAATCGATTGTTCCCTCATCGGCGGGGCTGGAACAACAGGCGTCTGCCACGACCCAGCCTCTGGCAATGGAAGTATCGTCGGTCATTCGCGGGCGTAATAAGAACTGGGCAGAAGTCTCGATCACTGTCAGGGCAAATGAATCCTTTGTAGATACGGTAACGATCACCGGGAATGGGCCGGACGGGATGGTTATCCAGCCTCCCCGGCGCACGCTAATAAATATACAAGAAAAACAATTGGATACGAAATTTCGTATCTATAAGCCGAAAGGCAAATGGAAGGACCTGGGAACGCTTTCTTTTGCTGCCAGAGATAATTCTGGCAATGGTACTTACGTAGCCAGTATTAAAGTCGATTGGCCGCAAGGGTTTGATAGTGGAACTGTCTATCACCGTCCTCACTGGTTGTGGTTGGTTGTGGTTTGTGCGGTTGCGTCGGTTTTACTGCTGTCCCGACGGTTGAGGGCATCGATCCGGAGCAGGTGGCAACGACCAGGCAATCCCCGAATACTGCTTGAACTTTTCACGCTTCTGGTCGTGGAGATATTTATAATCTACAGGTTAAGCCCGGAGTACCTGTTAACAAATACCATTACCACAGGCGGAGATACCGCCTCTCATTACTATACGCTACAGTATCTTCGGGATGTATTGCTGCCAGCAGGGCAGGTGAGTGGGTGGACA
Source organism: Gammaproteobacteria bacterium (assembly GCA_029864225.1). Classification (GTDB taxonomy): domain Bacteria; phylum Pseudomonadota; class Gammaproteobacteria; order UBA9214; family UBA9214; genus CAMYJZ01. The sequence goes on from JAOTTU010000006.1 coordinate 18,412, forward strand.
CCAGGTAACTACGCGGGCTTCCCGATACTCCAGTTTTATTTTCCCCTTGATTTTCTCTTTATGACGCTGCTCAGCAGCATCATATCGTTGCAGGTGGCTTTCAAACTGGGGACGATAGCGGGAACGCTGTTATTGCCGATATGTGCCTACTGGATGCTGCGTCTCATGCGTTGTCCGTTCCCTGCCCCGGGGATAGCGGCAGCCCTGACGCTTCCGTTTTTGTTCAACTCCTCACACTCGATGTGGGGCGGCAACATCCTCAGCAGCTTCGCCGGTGAATTTTCCTACAGTCTCAGTATGGCTCTTTCTCTTGTTCTGCTGGGCAGCCTCTACAGTGGTGCTCGCAGGCACCGCCGCGTGGTTACGAATGCGATCCTGGTCTTTCTGGTAGGGTTCAGTCACGGTTATACGCTGCTGTTCGCCGAGGCCATGTCTTTGTATTTGCTGATAACGCTTAGGGGTTTTTTTGAACGGCTGTTTTATTTGGGAAAGGTATACGCATTGGCTTTTTGCCTGTTGGCATTCTGGTTGGTGCCTTTATTGATATTTACAAGATACACGACGTCCTATGATATTGCCTGGACAATATATTCCATAAAAGAAGTGCTACCGCCAATCCTGCTTCCCGTGTTGCTGACAGGAACTATGGGCAGTCTGGGAGTGATGATCTGGGGTATTCGTGCTCACGCGGAGATTGGCAAGGAAGCATTAGCAATGCTGGGTTATCTCTGGTTTGGCCTGGCAATGTGCGTGGTATTTTTTGTTGCGGCACCCAAGCTTGGTGTGGTGGATATCCGTTATGTACCCTACGGGCATCTGATAGGTACGTTGCTTGCCGCTATGTCGCTGGGTTGGCTGGGCCAATATCTGCGACGTTGGAATATCGATTGGGCGTTGCTCCCGGTAATATTGGTGGCATCGATTGTCTGGACCGGTAACCAGGTTGGGCCGGTTTCGGACTGGGCAAAGTGGAACTATGAGGGATTCGAAGCCAAGGCAACTTGGCCCATATTTGAGCAGATCAACCTGAAATTAAAAGGTGACTTCAGCGATCCGCGGGTGGTGTTCGAGCATTCTGAACTTCACAATAGCTTTGGCTCCAGCCGGGCCTTCGAGTCTTTGCCCCTGTTCTCCGGCCGGGCAACCCTGGAAGGCCTTTATATGCAGGCGTCTATCAGTGCTCCCTTCGTGTTTTATATCCAATCCGAGATTTCCCAGCAAAAGTCGGTACCGTTCCCACAGTACTCCTACAGCAGCCTGAATTACGATCGCGCAAGGCCACGTCTGGAACTATTCAATGTTCGTGATCTGATTATTCGTAGCGATCACGCCAAGAAGGCGATTCGCCTGTCGGAAGAATATGCATTGAGAGATACCGTTGGCGAGTACGAACTGTGGGAACTGACCACGAACCGAAACCGCTATGTAGAAGTACTGGACTATGAGCCCGTGCTATTTCCGACGTCTTTCTGGAAGGAGGAGTCCCATCGATGGTTCGTGGATGAGTCACTACTTGGAACCCATCTGGTATTTGTCGATAAAGATGTAACTCGTGAGTTTCCGCCATTCAAGGCCCTGGCCAGGGATATGGAAAATCTTCCACGGATGCCTGTTGAGACTGGCAATTGCTCAGTTAATGAGCGCATCGACAATCAGGAGATCAGGATTGAGACCGACTGCATCGGCAAGCCGCTGTTGGTAAAGATGTCCTATCACCCGAACTGGCACGTGGAAGGCGCGGATCGTGTCTACTTGACGTCGCCGTCGTTCATGCTGATTTACCCCGAGCAACGCCATGTGCGCCTGTATTATGGACCTGGCTTGTGGGACAGGATCGGGCACGTCCTGACTGTTACAGGTTTAATCATCCTGTTAATAAATATTCCACTGGGTTGGTGGCGAGGCAATACGGCCTGGCAATTGCTTGCGGAACGCATGCATGTACGCCCCTCCCTGGTGCCGCATTTCAAGTTCAATCCAGGCATCCGGAATCGGTGGATAATCCTGATTGTTACCGTGATAGTCGCTGGGGTTACAATTGCCCAATTTTCCTATGTGACCTACCACTCCAACCCCAACCGCGTCTATAACAATGCGATCCATTTAAAGGATGAAAAGCGCTTTGACGAGGCCAGAGAGGGGTTCCGTTTGGCCATGAAGGAGCTGGGTGCGTCGGATCTCGCGCAGAATGCCGCCTATTACATTGGCATCACTTATTATCTTGAGAAGAGGGACCAGGATGCGATTGCTGCATTCGAAGACCTGGTCCGACGCTATCCCAGGAGTAACTGGATACCGGAAGTTGAGTATCATATTGGCCTGTGTCTGTATCGATCCGGACAGGAGAGCCAGGGCAGCGATCGAATGCAACAACTGCGGAAGCAGCATCCCGGTACCCGTTGGGCCGAGTACGCCGGAGACAGGCTCAGAGAGCACAGGGCGCCAGTAGAAGTGCAGGCGTCATTAAACGAAGAAAATATTGATCATTATATGAGTATCGCCATAGATCACTTTAATCATGACCGGCTGGAAGAGGCAAAAATACTATTTCAGGATATCAGTACCCGATTTCCGGATTATTCCGGCGCGTCCCAGGCATTGGCCGCACTGGCGCTGGTGTATTACAAACAGGAAAACTGCGAAATGACTCTGGTCCACTACGGAGAACTAATCAGTCGCTACCCCAAGGATAAATTGGTCCCGGAGGCGTACTATCACCTGGGGCTATGTAACGAGAAACTTGGTAACCCTGATAAAGGACGAGGTTACTTGTCCCGCGTTGCGCGCGATTATCCCGATACAGCCTATGGCCGCCAAGCCAGACAACGATTACGCTAGAACATAGAGGTTGTGGATATGGATTCAGAATTATCGATAGTAGTCCCGGTTTTCAACGAGGCAGGAAACATAGAAAAACTGTGCTCTGAGTTAATCCCTGTGCTGGAGCGACTCCACGTGGAGTGGGAGGTAATTTTCTGCGACGATGGTAGTGATGACGCAACCTGGAAAATTATCGATTTATTGCATAAAAACGATGAACGTATAAAAGGCATCCGTTTTTCACGTAATTTCGGTCATCAATATGCGCTATTTGCCGGAATGCAGCATGCCTCCGGAAGGGCGGTCATTACCATGGATGGAGATCTCCAGCATCCACCTGAACTACTGCCGAAAATGCTTGAACGATGGCGAGCTGGCGACAAGATCGTGCATACGGTTCGCGTCTATAACAACAAGCAGGGGATTTTCAAGAGAGTTACATCAAGCGTTTATTACAGGCTATTTACCTTTCTTAGCGGTGTAAAAATGGAAAGCGGCATGGCCGATTTTCGGTTACTGGACCGGCAAGTGCTGGATGAGTTGCTCAAATTCAAGGAAGAGGGATTATTTTTGCGGGGGATCGTACATTGGGTGGGATTCCAGAGTTCAAAGCTGAATTTTCAGTGTGGTGAGAGATTCAGCGGAGAAGGAAAGTACAGCCTGAAGAAGATGCTGAAACTGGCATGGACAGGAATCACCTCGTTTTCCTTGGTTCCACTCAGGGTCAGTATAATCATCGGGGTTCTAACAAGCCTGCTCGCATTTTCTGAAATGCTTTATGCAATTTATGCAAAATTATTTACCGACACAGCAGTTCCAGGCTGGGCATCCGGGGTCGCGGTCGTCTCTTTCTTGTTTGGTATTCTTTTTATAATGCTGGGAGTGCTCGGCGAGTATCTAGGAAGAGTGTTGATAGAATCCCGAAGTCGCCCGCGCTTTCTTATAAGTGAAAGCATTGGAATTAGGCAGGACTAAGTGCGGTATATATTCTGTCTCGGTGTAAAAAATATTTAGGGAACGCCAGGTCTTATAATGTTTCCTATAAGGTTTGGGAAAAAGGATTGTGACTAGGACGCGAAGACAGGTGTTGAAGGTTTTGGGAGCGGTGGCGGCTGCGCCCCTTCGTCCCGGACTCGCCGTGGGAGCTGCGCAGCTGCTCGGCGGGTGCGGTGGAGGAAGCAGCGATGTTCAGGTACCAGACCCAGTCGTCAATCCCGAAGGTGCGCCGCTGCGTATCCCTCCCGTTCTCAGTCCCTCGTCGGTAACGGCAACGGAGGATGCCTATGTCCTTTCCGTCGACGAGTCGGAAATCGAGATTCTCCCGGGCAAGTCGACCCGCATACTCGGATTCGATGGCATGACGCCCGGACCCACCATCCGGGCGCGGGCTGGTCGCCCGGTCACGGTGTCCCTGTTGAACAATCTTCCCCAGACAACCCTGGGTGGTGCGCCGGGAGAGGTGGTCATCCACCTTCACGGTGGACACGTGCCGTCATCCGATGACGGATTCCCCACAGACATCGTCCCACCGGGCACGAGCCGGACTTACACCTACCCCAATAACCAGCTCCCTGCCACCCTTTGGTACCACGATCACCTGATGGACTTCACCGGACCCCACGTGTGGTTCGGGTTGGCTGGACTCTATCTCATCACCGATGACCACGAGGAGAGCCTTGGCCTGCCAAACGGCGCCCACGAGGTCCCTCTGGTGATCCAGGACCGCAACATCGATGGGGACGGCAATCTTGTTTATACCGGTAACAGGAACGGAGAAGTGGGGAACACCCTCCTAGTCAACGGGACAGTGGAGCCCTATCTACGGGTCGCCAACCGGAAATACCGGTTCCGGGTGCTCAACGGGTCCAACATGCGGATGTACCGGATCGCCCTGAGCAACGGCGCCCCCTTCCAGGTGCTCGGCATGGAGGGCGGACTGCTGCCTTCCCCGGTCACTGTAGCCTCGATAACGCTGACGCCGGCCGAGCGGGTGGATATCGTGATCGATTTTTCATCGATTCCCGTGGGTGAAAGCCTGGTGCTCAGAAACCTTCTGGGATCGGGAGACACGGCAGACATCGTCCGATTCGATGTGGACAGGATGGAAACGGATGACAGCCAGGTTCCCGCTGTGCTGCGTCCCATCGAGCAATTGGCCATGAGCGATGTCGTTCAAACCCGCAGCTTCACGCTCTCCGGGGGGATGATGGGGATGCAGGGAATGATGGGCGGCCTTTGGACGATCAACGGGAATCCCTTCGACCCGGATCGTGTCGACGCGGACCCGAAACTGGGTACGGTAGAGATCTGGGAGTTCCAGAACATGTCGATGATGGATCACCCGGTTCACGTCCACCAGACTATGTTCCAGATCCTGGAGATCAACCGGGGTCCTCCTCCTGCGACCCATGCCGGCTGGAAGGACACGGTGAATGTCCCTGCAATGGGCAGCGCCCGGATCATTATGCAATTTCCCGACTACGCCGGAAGGTACGTGTTCCACTGCCACGTGCTCGAACACGAAGACCATGTCATGATGGCGCGTTTCGACGTAATTCCATGAACTCCAGTATGAAATCCCCCCACCTCGAAGGTCATTAGTAAGGGTCAGCTGGCCTTACATCGTTTCCGGTGAAGTGGACTGGAATTCCAGTGGTAAGCGGAAAGGGCTGGAAGCGGTCAATCAGAAAAGCGGTAACTTTCGCCACATAAACGAAAGGGGCCAGCAGTCACTGGCCCCTTGGGTTAAATTGCCACGATTATCAGTGGCCGCCGCTTGTCCTTGTTGCCGTGATATCGACCACAGGTGTTTGATCGTAGTTCGTCACTATGTTGAGATGCGAACGCAGGTCATCGCCCGGATGTATCGGGATCACTTCGCCACCGTGCTGAAAGGCGAATGCCTTCACGGCCTTCAGCTCCATGAACCAGCCCTGGCATACCTCGTTGACCGCTGACGGATCATTTTTTCCATCAGCGCTCTCCAACTGGCCGGCATTGTTCTTGTCACATGCGTCGGAAACGCTGCCCGCCCTGGAGTCGGTGCTTCCTCTGCTAATCCAGTGGACATGTGAGGGGATAAAAGGCTGCGGAATGACCATGCCCGGTGCCGGCGCGCTGGCTTCCTCCGCACGGTTGACCATCCAAATCGCATGATCATTGCCGTTGACGCCACTGTGATACAGGAACTTGAAGGCGCCCGGGATGGCCTCTACGTGCCAGCCCACTACACAAACAATATTTGGCGAGGTTCCACATGTCTCATCGTGATCTGGATTAGTGCCGCGCGGGTGTCGTGCAATCGGCAGACCCGAAACCGGGTCATTGCCCAGCGAGACACCCTGATCGTCGGTGAAAATGACATACATGGACCCCCAGAGTTCTTCCGGCTCGCCGTCTTCTTCGTCATACTTGAGCTGGACGTGGGTATCCATGTGGTTGTCAAAGACAAAGTCAAAGCGCCCTTGTTTCCAGTCATCGCCCATTGACACATCGCCAGGCCTTACTTTCTTTGCGGCCTGCCCTTCCACACCCGCCAGCATGAGTGTCAGCCCGGTAAGAACGATGATTAGATAATGTACTGATTTATTCATGACATACACCTCTTGTTATTTTGATAGTCCAACCGGGAGGCATCCGGGCCACGTTTTTTTCCTTCCCTGGTAGCCGTTTTTTTCACTCTGGCCGGCTCTTACCCTTTTGTAAGGTGGCTAAGGGAAGACTCGGCACTGTCTGAATTATTGTAGCCAAAATCACAGAGTCCGCTATGGGCAACAGAGAAAATACACGCTTATGCCTATGGGTAATATAGAGCCGGTAACCACAGGATTTCTGCGATTTATATAATCTCGCCTGAATGGCCGGGAAGTGTCGAATATCGCAATTAAGTTAATATTAATCAGCTTGTAGATATCCTGGTCTGCAATCGTCCGGAATGGGCCCGGACGGCGTAATAACCCGAATTCCCGGCGTTTTCGGGATGCGGATGCCGCTCCAGGTCCACGCTGGCGGTGTCAGGGGAGTGTTCGTCGTCGACACAAAAACAGGAGGCAGGACGCACAGCGGCTCCCGTGATGTCTCATTCAACTCATCAGGATCGCGCTTTTTCCCTGAAGCCGTCGATCAGCCCAATCATCTTGCGGAAATGGCTGCCTTCCCAGTAGACCTGGTCGCAGTCACGACAGATACGGAACTGGTTGTAGTAGCGTTTTGTCTTCGGTTCGAGGCGGTCGATGACGATGTCCTTGTCCACCTCGGTGAGCCTGCCGTTGCAGCGGATACAGCGGGTGAGCGGCTGGATGTCGTTGTAGAGGTCAAAGCGTTGCAGCACCTCGTCCACCTGCTGCAGCGGATCAGTGGCCCTCACAAAATAACCGTGCGTAATGATACTGCGCTGCAGCAGCATGCGGTCGCGGGTCAGCAGGATGCGCCCTTGCTCGCTGGACAGGCGCGCGATCCCGTCATCGCTGTAGTCGTTGCGGTACAGGGTGTCGAAGCCGAGCAGCCGCAGGTAGCGCGCCAGCCGACCCAGTTGGGTGTCGAGTACGAAGGCGGGCCTGCGCAGGGGGGCTGGGCGCAGTCTCAGCAGCGGGCGGATGTCGAGGCTCTCGAACATGGGGTAGACGCTGATGTGGTCCTGGTCAGTCACGATGTGCGAGAAGTCCACGCTACGGCCATTGACGATGATCAGTTCCACCTCGGTGTGTGGGACACCGAACGACTCGATCATGTCCTTGACCGAGGCGCGGCGTGTGAAGGCATGGATAAACGTGGTCTTGCGGCGGTCCCTGGGCAGAAAATCGTTCAGTTCCTCGTAGAAGCGAAACTGCGCAACGGCCACTTCCCCGGCCGCAGCCGGATCGGTACAACCAGCCCCGGCGCCTGTGTTGATATCACCACCCATCGCTACAATCAGCCGCTGTTGACCAGGAGCAAGGGCATCCCGGCACAAGAGCTGTTGTCGGGGGGGTTAGCCCGCACTGACGGGTTCGTGCCGGATTGCCTCCCCCATTTCATCGAAACTGAACAGCTTGAATGCACGCTCACCGTTGTAGTCGAGCACCCGCAGGTCGTCGGTCTCGCCCAAGTCATTTTTCACCACGGTGAAATGCCCGCCATAGCGCTTTTCTGCAAGTTCGTAGGGGATCTGGAAGGCGATGAATTTCTCCACGCCCTTGGCGCCCAGCTTCTCGAGCAGCGCCGGGTCCTCGATATTCTCGTGAGAGGTCAGGATCACCAGCGGTCCGCTGCCTGTGTACAGTATGAATACCTTCATGTTTAAAACCTCGTCGGAGTGTCATAGACTCTTTATATAATTAACAATAGACCATGCGGGCAGGAGCGCCATGAACCGAAGCAAGAAAACGGATATCAGCGGTATACCGTGCTTGATTGGCCCATCAAATAGGTCTCGTGTCTGAAATAAACAAAAACACGTGTGCACGGGCATGTCCGGCCACTTTCTGGCAGGGGCTGTTCTGTGGCCGCCTGCGGCTGCTGGCCGCCATCGCTGTGCTGGCCACATTGCTGGTAGCCGGTAAGTACATTTTCGCGGAGCCGGGTCCGCTGGCGGTGCTGCAGGAAATGACGGACCGCGTGCTGGAAATCATCAAGCAGGATCCCGCCATACTCGATGACCAGGCCCGGCTGCGCGTACTGGCCGACGAGTTGGTGTTACCTAACGTGGACTTTATGGCCCTGTCGCAATGGGTGCTGGGCAAGCACTGGCGCCTGGCGAGGCCGGAACAGCGCCAGGTCTTTGCCGATGAATTCAGGGAATTGTTGATCAGGACCTACCTGGGCTCGGTCACCCGCTCGAATTACCAGGACCAGACCATCCGTTACCAGCCGCTACGCAAGAACGATGACAGCCGCATGGCGGAAGTCGAGGCCTATATCGAGCAGCCCCAGGGGCCGATGGTGAATGTGCAGTTTCGGCTGTTGCACCGGGATGATGGCTGGAAGGTCTACGATGTGGTGATCGAGGGGATCAGCCTGGTGGTGACGCACCGTTCAGGCTTTTCGAACATTATCCATGAACAGGGCCTGGACGGCCTGATTGCCACACTGAAGCAGCGTAACAGCGATGCGGCCGGGGAGGCAGAGGCCGCGAAATCAGCCCCGGTCCTGGAGTGAGGCCAGTGTTCACTCCGGCGCGCCTGCCGGGGCAGGGGGGTGCGTGGATTCAGCGGTGGCGCAGGATTCGGCTCTTCTCGCGCTCCCAGTCGCGTGCCTTCTCGGTCGCCCGCTTGTCGTGACTCTGCTTGCCGCGGGCCAGGGCGACTTCCAGTTTGGCCCGGCCCTTTTTCCAGTACAGCGCCAGCGGGACCAGGGTATAGCCCTTGCGTTCGACGGCACCGATGAGCTTGTCCAGCTCACGGCGATGCAATAACAGCTTGCGCGTGCGGGTCGGGTCCGTCTTGATATGGGTCGAGGCGGTGGTCAGCGGCGCGATGTGGCTGCCGAACAGCCAAGCCTCACCGTTCTTGATGAGAATGTAACTCTCTGTCAGCTGCACCCCGCCTTCGCGGAGGCTCTTGACCTCCCAGCCCTGCAGCGCAAGCCCGGCCTCAAAGCGTTCCTCGATGAAGTAGTCGTGACGCGCCTTCTTGTTGAGTGCGATGGTGCTGGAGGGTCCCTTGGACCCGGGTTTCTTATTCGTCATGGGCGCAGTATAGCAATCCCGTTCGTTGCGGGTCCCATCCTGATTTATTCGCGGTTGAGGTAAACCGCCATTTAACGGACAATTCCCGTGCCAGCGGAGCCAGGGGACGATTCATGCCAACAGAACGAAAATCAATTCACGGCCAATGGTCCAGCCGGTTCGTCTTCATTCTGGCCGCAACCGGCTCGGCCGTGGGACTCGGGAATATCTGGAAGTTTCCGTACATCGCCGGCGAGAACGGCGGTGGCGCCTTCGTGCTGGTTTACCTGCTGTGCATCGCCGTGATCGGCATCCCCATTATGATGGCCGAGGTATTGATTGGCCGCCGCGGTCGCCAGAGCCCGATCAATACCATGCGCACCCTTGCCTACGAGGAGAATGCCAGTCGCCACTGGCGCCTGCTTGGCTGGGCGGGTGTGGTCGGGGGGTTCCTGATACTGTCCTATTACAGCGTCATCGCCGGCTGGGCGCTTGCCTATGTGTTCCGCGCCGGCAGCGGGTTGTTTACCGGGCTGACCGCCGACGGGGTACAGAGCATCTTCTCCAACCTGGTGAATGAGCCCGAGCGCCTGCTCGCCTGGCATACCATTTTCATGGTGATGACCATGGTCGTCGTTGCGCGCGGGGTTCAAAGTGGCCTGGAGACCGCAGTGCGCCTGCTGATGCCGGCGCTGTTCGTGCTGCTGCTGTTACTGGTGGGCTATGCCTGGAACAGCGGCTCCTTTCATCAGGGCCTGGATTTCCTGTTCCAGCCGGACTTCAGCAAGATTACCGCCAACGGCGTGCTGATCGCCATGGGCCATGCCTTCTTTACCCTGAGCCTGGGCATGGGTGCGATCATGGTGTACGGGTCCTACCTGCCGGACAACGCCTCGATCGCCAAGACTGCCATCGCGGTTTCCGTCATGGACACCCTGGTGGCCCTGCTGGCCGGCATGGCGATCTTTCCCATCGTGTTCGCCAACGGCCTGGAGCCGGCCGTTGGCCCCGGCCTGATTTTCCAGACCCTGCCGATTGCCTTTGGCCACATGGATGGCGGCGCCTTCTTCGGCATGCTGTTCTTCATACTGCTGGTGTTTGCCGCCTGGACCTCGGCGATCTCACTGATCGAGCCGGCCGTTGCCTGGATGGTGGAGAACCTGGGCATGACCCGGATCTTCGCCGCGGTACTGGCCGGACTCATCACCTGGCTGGCCGGTCTGCTGACGGTATTCTCGTTCAACATCTGGTCCGAGGTGAAACCGTTGTCCCTGATTCCGGTGTTTGCGGAATCCACGATCTTTGACCTGCTCGACTACCTGACCGCCAACATCATGCTGCCGCTCGGGGGGCTGTTGATTGCGGTGTTCGCCGCCTGGAAGATGAAGCGCGAGTCCAGTGTGGACGAGCTGGCCATGGGTGACGGATTCTTCTACTGGTTGTGGCGGTTCCTGGTGCGCTACATCACGCCGGTTGCCGTGGCTATCGTCTTCCTTAACGCGATCGGTATTATCTGATCAATAACTCAGCAGGTTTGAATCTTGGAGTCCATTGACCGTTCGGCGTTGCTGCCCTACACGCCACAAGAGATGTTCGATCTGGTGACCGACATCGAGTCGTATCCGCTATTCCTCCCGTGGTGCCAGGGCAGCCGGATCCTCTCAAGTGGTATCGACGAGGTGCGGGCCAGCATCGACTTTGCCGTGGGCAGCATGACCAAGTCATTCACCACGCGTAATCGTTATCAGCTGAACAAGATGGTCGAGATGCACTTGGTGGAGGGCCCCTTCAGTCGCCTCGACGGCTGCTGGCGTTTCGATCCCCTGGGAGACGAGGGCTGCAAGATCTCGCTGTTTCTCGAATACGACTTTTCCAGTCACATGCTGAGCAAGGTGGTGGGTTCGGTATTCGGCCATATCGCCAACTCGCTTGTGGATGCATTCCAGCAGCGTGCGGTTGAGGTCTATGGACCGCGCTGACCGGATCGATGTCGAGGTGGCCTATGCCACGCCCGCCAAACAGATCATCCTGAAGCTGGCCGTGGAGCCCGGCATCAGCCTGGAGCGGGTAATACACCTGTCCGGCATCCTCCAGCAGTTCCCTGAGATAGACCTCAGTCGCAGCAAGGTCGGTATCTTCGGCAGGCTGGCCAAGTTGACCGATATCCTGCAGGCCGGGGACCGCGTGGAGATCTACCGGCCGCTGATCGCCGACCCCAAGGAAATCCGGAAGCAGCGCGCCGCCGAGGGCAAGGCCATGAAGAAAGGTGCGGGTGGTGAATAAGCGGGTCTGGGTGCCGCGCTGGAAGTGCTAAAAAACTCACCGCAAAGACGCAGAGGACGCAGAGAAAGAAAGTTAATACTAGCTAAGAAAGGCCTGATTAATTCATCTTGCGTCATTCCGGCGAAGGCCGGAATCCAGTAACAGCCTGATTACCAGCTGCTGGATTCCGGGTCTTCACTACGCTCCGCCCGGAATGAGGGCTTGATCAGACTTTCCCTAACGTCAATGCGCAAACAATAAATCTTGATATAGGCGTTTTAATTGTTTTTGTTTTCTTTGCGTGCCTTGCGCCTTTGCGGTGAGCATCTGCTATCAGGTATCTAGGGCTGTTCCGGTTTGCGGAAGGTGATCCAGTGCCAGAACCGGTTCAACAGCCCGGGTTCCACGCGTTCGTAGGGCGGCACCACGACCGTGGTTTGCCGGTTGCCTTTCGTCCTGTCCCCGCCCTCGGTGGGGGGGATGCTGCCGCTGGTGCGTGTCAGCTTGTCGTCCTCGAAGTAGAGGATGACGTGATCCTGCTGGATGTCGCCATACCCCGGTTTGAAGCGGTAGATGTAG
>JAOTTU010000091.1 GCA_029864225.1 Gammaproteobacteria bacterium
GCCGCCGCCACCGCCACCGCAGCCACCGAGCAGGGCGAGCAGCAGGCAGGCGATGCCGCGGGTAAACCGGGAGGGCAGGGGATTAAACGGGTGCATGATGGGTCTACCTCGTGGGTTGCCGACGCCGGGTGCGGCGCCCTTCCCGTGTATTTAGCAAGGCCCGTGCCAGACCGGAATAATATTTATTTAATTATTATAAACATTTAGATATGAGCTATTCAGAGAAATGACATAAGGTAGAGTCGGGCCGGGTCACAGGCAGGCTGCAAACCCGGTTGCGCTGCGCTTTGCAGACTGCAAACGCCGGTTGCTTCAGGTCGCGGAGCGGGTCACGGAGGCACTGGTCAGGGGGTTCCGCAGGGGTTGCTTGTGGGCGATGCCGAGCAGCACCAGGCCGGGCCAGAACAGATAGGCGAGGATCTCCAGGTTCTCGCCGAAGGTGTAGAGGAACAGCAGCATGATTACGGCCAGCCCGAGCCGGGCCTCCCGGCTGGCCTGTGCCTTCAGGATCAAATCGACAAAACTCCAGGCCAGCGGGATGGCCAGCGCGAGAAAGCCGACGGCGCCCTTCACGAACAGCAGACCGTACCAGCTATGGTGAGAGCCGATGGGCATGTACTCCACCAGGTGTGGCCCCTTCTCGATGATCCCGTGACCCCACCACGGGGCCTCGTCGCGCCAGCGATCGACCGCGATGCGCCCCAGCGTTTCGCGCACCCGACTGGATCCGATACGCGCGGTGCGGAACCGCTCACTGATGTCACCGAACAGGTTGACCAGTTGCGGGGCGAACAGGCCAGCCGCGACCGACACACCCCCGGCCAGGTAGAGCGCCCAGGAACGGATCAGCACGCTGAGGCCCCAGCTGGCCAGCGGTATCACGGTCATCACCACCAGTGCCAGGCGGGACTTGCTGGCCAGCACCATGGCGATGCTCCCGAGGATGCCGACCCAGAACCAGAAGCGGTTTTTCTCGTGCAGCGCGCACAGCAGGTAGATGTTGGCCACGAGACCCAGGGCCGGTGCCCAGGGCGCAAACAGGTACCAGCGTACACCGCCGTCGTGGCTGACATTGTAGAGGGAGACCTTGAAGAATTCCGGGGCCGGTCCCCCGACCAGTTTCACGGGGGACACGTACAGGTCCTGGGGCAGGTGCAGCAACCAGGCGATCACCAGCAGGGGCAGCAGGATCAGGGTCTGCAGGCAGACGATCGCCGCCGCCCGATAAATGATTTCGGGTCGGATATTCAGACAGCCTATCAGCGGGAAGATCGCCATCAGGGCCCAGCCCTTGGCCCAGCCGATGCTCGACTTGAGGGTCTTGGCCAGGCCGAGTCCCCAGTCCATGTGCCCGATCAACAGGGCGATCTCCATAACCAGCATGGCGATGACCCAGATCCATACCGCCAGTGGGATGTGAATACGCTCCTGTGCGGGCGTTGCCACGTTCTGGTACCAGAGCTTTTTCAGCAGGTAGAACACCAGCACCCAGCCCAACACCGGTGCCATGACATAGAGGCCACCGACCAGGTAGAAGCCGTAGGTACCGGTGATGCCGTACCAGATCAGGCGTTCTTCAAGATTTTGTGGAGTAAGGGTTTGCGTATCCACATCAGCACCAGGCCGGTAAGGACGAACAGGGAGCCGGTCAGCGCGCCGGCAATCACCAGAAGTGTGTTGGGGGAGGTAGGTTTCTCCGGCAGGGTCGGCAGGTCCAGCAATTGCACCAGGGGATACGACACGTAGATGTCCGACTTGCCGGTGTCGACGCGCGCCAGTGCGGAGCTGAACACCGCCTCGGCGACCTGGTGGTCTCTTTTCAGGTCGTCAAGTATTGCCGCATTACCGGTCAGGTCGTTGAGTTTCTTCTGCATCTCCGTGATGAGTCGCAGCAGTTCGTTGAATTTTTCCTCCAGCCCCATGCGTCGGGCATCCAGGTTGATCAGGTTCTCGAACAGGGCGTTGCGCGTGGTATCGCCCTCCAGCTGTAGCAGTTCGATGAGTTCATCGTTGCGCCCCTGGATCAGGGCATCGATGCGCTGCTGCATGGTCCGGCGTGTTGCCGCCAGGCGTGATTTTTCCTTGTGCACCTCGGGGTGCTTGTCACCCCACTTGTTGGCGTAGCTGTTGAGCAGCAGCCGGGACTCGCTGTATTCGTCGAGGCTGTTCTGGAACAGCCGGTCATTCTGCAGGATCAGGGCATCACCTGCCTGCTGTGCTGTCAGGCCGAGGTTGGCGGCCAGCCGCTGCACCTGACCGCGCATCTCTTCCAGGTCTGCCTTCACCCTGGCGCGTTCCAGGTACAGCTGTTCGATCGACAGCGTCAGTTGTTCGAACTGCCCGCTGGCGACAATGTCAGACTGCGACTGGTGTTTCAGCAAGGCATTGCGCGCCTGGTCGAGTTTTATCCGGAAACCCTGCAACATATTGTCGAAACCGGTCTCACGCTGCTGAATCTCGTCCGTGCGCAGGCGTTCCAGCAGTTCCAGCAGGGTTTCGTTGAGGGCGCGTGCCTTGGCGCGGGCGATGTCCGGCTCGGATCCCGTCATGCTGAGATAGATCAGCGAAGTCTGGTCGACAAGCTTGATACGCGGTTTGCCGAATTCCTTCGCTGTCATGTCGAGTTTCTCCGCGGCGGCCAGGATAACCCCGTCGCTGGAGACCAGTTCCTTGTAATTGACCTGGGGGCTGATGCTGGGGCTGCCGTAGGGCGAGGCCGCGATGGTCGATGCCTGGCCGATGTCCGCCAGGTTGATGCTGGACCCGGCGCCCTTGCCTGGCAGGATCAGCGTCCACTTGCTGGTGTAGCTGGGCGTGGCGAGCATCAGGTAGGCGATGGCCGGCAGCCACACGCAGGCCAGCGCGATAACGCTGATCGTGACATAGCGCGGGCCACGCCGCCGGTTGCGGTGGCTCCAGAGCTGCAGGCGTCTGAGACGGGGGATGCCGTGCAGGCTCCCGGTGGCGGGCGCTTTGTCCATGTCAGTCCAGCAGCTTATCCAGTATCAATGCGGGGCTGAGCATGACGCTGATCAGTTTGGCGATGTCGCCGGCGTTGGTGGCACCCGAGTCGTAACAGGCGATGCCGTCGTTGGGCATCAGGTAGGGATTGATATCGGGGTGGTTCGCGTTCCTGATCAGTTCATCGATCGCCCGCTCGCGTGTCAGGATTTCACCGCTGCGGCGGTCGGTGGTGACCAGTACGGCTCTCCGCGAGGCGTTGGTGGACTGGATACCCCCGATACAGTTGGCGGCGATCAGCCCGCGCAACAGGCGGGTGCCGTAGGGCATGCTGCGTGCGATCTTGTTGATGGCGGATTCGGCATTGCTGTTGGCCGGTACGGTGAGGTTCGATATGAACACATCGAAGCCGGGCGGCGTGACCTGGGAGGGTCGCATCAGTGCGTCCTGCAGGTAGCCGGCCGAGGGCACCACGACCCGGTCGCCAGCGACCAGCGGCACGTCTGTGAAGGGTGCCCCCGACAGGACGCCGGACAGGTCATATGTCAGGTGTTCGCCATAGCGTATCAGCTGGACACGGGCGATATCGGCGTCGGGGCGTACCCCGCCTGCGCGGCGCAACGCCGAGGTCAGGAAGCGATCCGTGGGGTAGTCACCGGTCTGCTGGGTGATCTGGTAGGCCCTGGTTTCCACCAGGCGGTCGTTGGTCAGGATGCGTCCCGGGGCGAACACGGCGCCCGATACCAGCACCCGGACCGGCGCCCATTGCAGGATCTTCACGCTGACCTGGACAAAGTCGGGCCTGAAGATTTTTTCCTCCACCAGCGCCCGTGCCAGGTCCTGCTCCACCCGGGCCGCAGTCCGGCCCGCGGCCGGCAGCGGATTCAGAAACGGGAGATGCAGGTTGCCGTCGAGGTCGATCTCGAACATGCCGCTGAACGGTTCCCCGTCGGTGACCAGCACGCGCAACCGGTCGCCCGGAGACAACGGCAGCGCCGTGCGTGCCGGCCGGATCAGGTCGGCAACGGGCGTACGGCCGGCCTCGCTGTCCAGCTGTGCCTGGCGAATCAGGGCGTCGAGCCCGGCCGCCGGATGTTCCCTGACGGGTTCCCGGTCGGCCGCGTCGGGTTGATAGGACAGCGGTGTCATTGCGCAACCCGACAGCATGAGCAGACACAGGCCAGGCAGCATGCACCGCCAGCGTCGTTGCGCGGGGTCTCGTGGGCGGGTCGGTAGATGCCACATGTCCGGGTCTTCCGTGCCGGGCTCAGGCGGTCAGCGCCTCGATGGCGCCTTCCTCGCTGTCACACACGTTGAACACGTTCAGCAACTGGGTCAGTTCGAACAGGGTCCTGACGGTGTCGTTCATGTGGATCAGGCAGATATCGCCTTGGCGTTTCCGGGCGGCTTGCAGGCTGTTGACCAGGGTTGCCAGGCCACTGGAATCGATGAACTCCATGTCGCGCAGATCGAGGATCAGCCGGGCGCTGCTTTGCTTGATAATCCGCCTGAGGTTGTTGCGTACTTCGCCCGCATCGACCATTACCAGACGTGCGGGCATCTTGACGATGTCTACCGATCCAACAGTGCGGTGTTCAAGGTTCATAACGGGACTCCATGGTTGTTTCCGGGACGCTGTCGCCGGTTTGTTTGCCATACACACAGTCGTGCTTTCAGGGTAACTGCAATATGCTTGCCAATGTTGAAAGGCAAGCAAAAACAACGTGTTAGGAAATTGCCTTGGTAGCGCGGGCGACGCTGTTTGCGAAATGCAGTGGTTTTTAGCAGTTTGCTAAAAGGCGCGGGTGGATTGACCGCTGACGGTCGTGCAGCCGCCAACAGTTTGTGTGTTAACCGCAGGCCGGGGCGGGGTTATAGCGGGTGGGATGTCAGGGTTTCAGGTGGCGGGTCAGGCGCAGCCGGTTGCAGTCGCCATCACGTTGGTAGTCCACGGCATCCAGCCACTGGCGCATAATGAACCAGCCACGGCCCTGCTCGGCATCGCTGGCCGGCGGGGCGCCGTCGGGTTCCCCGGCCAGGGCATCGCCCCAGTCGCGGATCTCGACGTTGATCCGGTTGCTGGCCTGTGTCCAGCGCAATTCCACCGGGCACCCCGGCTGCCTGTTGTAAGCATGCTCGATGACATTATTGACGCCTTCCACTACCGCACACGTCAGCTGGTAGGTCTCCTGTTCGGTCAGTCCGGACGCGCGGCAGTGTTCCTCCAGCACGCTGATGACGGCATCGACCTGGCGTGCATCGCTGTCGATCCGGAGTATGGCTGTCTTCATGGTGTCATAACCGCTCTGAACGCTTGGTCAGGCGACCCGGCTTGCCAGCTTGACCAGCAGGTGCTGGGCGGCATCGAATTCCAGTTGCTGGCGGGCATCGCCGATCAGCCAGCCCAGCTGGGCCTGGTCACAGTCGACGAAGACACCGTCGGGCTGAATGCAGTGGCCGTCAATGACCAGCTTCCGATCCAGCCGCGCCACGCTGCTCAGGTAGGTGTAGTCCCCCAGGATGCATTCGCTGATGCGGGCCCCGGGTTCGATGACCGAGTTGGCGCCGATCACCGTCGGGCCCTGGATCTCGACACCATCGCCAATACTGCAGCCACTGCCGATGTACACCGCCCCGTGCAGGGTGACCGCGCGGCGCCGCATGCGGATGTTGCTGCCGCAGCGGATGCCGGTTTCGATCTCCCGGCCGGGCAGGCGGTAGCCGTGGAATTCTCCTTTCAGCAGCTTGCTCGTGGCTGCCCAATAGTCGTTGATGGAACCGATGTCGAGCCATTGGAAGGGGAGGGTGACGCCATAGAACGGCAGTTGCTTCTCCACCAGGTCGGGAAACAGTTGGCTGCCGATATCGTATGCGATCCCGGCCGGGATGTGATCGAAGATTTCCGGTTCGAAGATATAGATACCGGTGTTGATAGTGGTGGACACGGCCTCACCGGGCGCGGGTTTTTCCTGGAACCGCCGGATCCTCCCCCGCGCATCGGTGGCGACCACGCCGTACTTGCTGACCTGCCCGGCGGGGACGTCCCGCATCACTATGGTGGCGAGTGCACGTGCCTCGCGATGAAACTGAAGCGCAGCGCCGATGTCCAGATCGACCAGGGCGTCGCCGCACATCACGACGAAGGTCTCGTCGAAGAACCCGGAAAAATCCTGGATCTTGCGCATACCGCCCGCCGAGCCAAGTGCAGAGGCCTGGATGCGGCCATCCTTGATATGGCCCTCGAAGGAATAGGAAAGCGAGACGCCCCAGCGTTCGCCGTCGCGGAAATAGTCCTCGATCAGCGGTGCCAGATGACTGGTGTTGATCACGATATCGTCGATACCCTGGCGGCCGAGCAGTTCGATGATCGATTCCAGTACCGGTTTGTTGATCAGCGGCAACATGGGCTTGGGGGTTGTCAGGGTGATCGGTCGGGCACGGGTGCCCTGTCCGGCCGCCAGTATCATCGCTTTCATGACGGTGCTCCTTTGTCAGCTATCTGTTGAGGGGATATGCCCGGTGATGCTCAGTCCGCGGGGCGCTCGATGACCAGCAGGGAAACGTCATCCTCGACCTCAGCCGTGCCGCGCCAGAGATTGAGCCTGTTTTCCAGGCGCTCCGGGAGCGCCTCCAGCGGGGTCGCGGCGCTGTCGACCAGGGTTTCCACCAGCCGCTCGTTCCCGAAGGGCCGGTTGGCCTCGTCCACGTAGTCCGTGATCCCGTCCGAATACAGCACCAGGCGCTCACCGGGGGCCAGCTCAAAGGGAATATCGGTGTAGCCGTTGTCCGCGAACATGCCCACCGGCATGCCGCCGCCTTCCATCCGCCTGATGTCCCCGCTGGCGGACACCGTGATGGGCGGCGGGTGTCCCGCGATGCACAACTGGCCGCACCCGGTGTGTTTGTTGACGGTCCCGTACACCAGGGTGGCATAGTGTTCGCACTCGCGCTCGGCATCGACGAGCTGGTTATTCAGCTCGCTGATCACGGTGGCCGGGAAGTTGCTGTTCATCACCCGTTCCGGAGACAGCATATTGGACAGGCTGACAGACAGCATGGCGGCGGGAATGCCATGCCCGGAGATATCCATGTGGTAGAAACCCAGATCTTCATCGCCGAGTTCGAAGATGTTGAAGATATCGCCTGCCACGGTAGTGGCCGGGTTGAACAGCCAGGCCACGTTGAGTGGCTTCGCATGGTCCGTGGTGGCGGGGAGCAGGTGCTGCTGCATTTGCGCGGCCAGTTCCAGGTCGGACTGGATGCGGCCATAGGCATCCGCAAGTTCGTTGCGCCAGGTGAGCAGGTGCTGGTTCTGCTCGGACAGGCGTGATTCCAGGTTGACGATGCGTTCCGCCACCCGGAAGCGCGCCATCAGTACCTGCAGGTTGAATGGCTTGCTGAGGAAATCGTCGGCACCGGCGTTGAGGGCCTGTACCAGGTCCTCCTGCGCCGATTTGCCGGTTAGCAGGATAATGTAGATGTAGCGGTCGCGTGCGGTGTTGCGGATCGCCCGGCACAGATCGATGCCGTCCAGTTCGGGCATCACCCAGTCGGAGATAACCAGGCGCAGTTCGCCGTCTTCCAGGTGCCTGAGTGCCTCTGCCCCGTCATTGGCCTCAACGACCTGGTGGCCCCACTTGCGGAACAGTTCGCCCAGGTAGATGCGGGTATCCATCGCATCGTCGACTAGCAGTATCTTCATGGCAACAGGCCTTTTCATCTCAGGAACTTGCCATGGTAAGAAGCAGGAAGCGTGCCAGACGTGGCAGCCCCCCGGGGTCCGGGCTGTGATTGAATAAAAGGGGAGGTCAGATCAGCAGGGTAGGACTACGTCCCTGCTTCCCATTGCTGGCGTTTACGGTAGATAGTGGAGGGGCTGATTTCCAACAGGGCAGCCGCCCTGGGTATGTTGCCGTCACATTGTTCG
>JAOTTU010000248.1 GCA_029864225.1 Gammaproteobacteria bacterium
CAAGGCGGCACTTCGGTACTGCCTGACACCGGTTTGCCTCGCCACGAGCAGTCGCCTGTTTTTACCCGCCAGATGATGTGCAAGAATCTTCCCGACCACCCGTGGATCCTCGATGGCGGCAACCACGCGCACCGCACCCCCCTCATGCTTCGCAGGTCTCGACATCGATATTGAACACCCGCCGCAGACGCTGCGCCCAGCGCCGCGCAGCGGGCTGTTGGGCGAACACGCCATGGTAAAGGGTCAGGTTCGCGTGGATTGAGGGGGACCAGTGCCGCCAGCCTCGCTATGAAATCATGCGGCGGCAGGGTTTGCAGACTGTAGGCCTTGCGGCCCTGCTGCGGGCCGATTACGACGCGGTAAGTGATGGAACTGCCAAGCACGTGTTCCAGACCGGGCTCATAACCCGGCTCCAGTACGCGATAACTGTTGTCCATATCGCGCACCAGCAGCCCCCGGCGCCCAAGGTGCGCACGAGGCCTTCCAGTTCGGCCCTGTCGGGCGCCTTTACCGCCCGAAAGCGTGGATGCTCGTAATGGCCATGGATACCCAGCTCGACCGGATCGGGTCCATGATGTTTGTCAGGACGATCCGGACCGATGACTAGGGAGAAGTGGTCCGCGATACGCGGAGCGGCGAGATACTGGTAGAGGACGACGGCTGCTGAGGGCGGCAGGGGACAGCAGTCAGTCGCCGGCCGCGTCGTCCCCTGCATCCGCCGGCCGCGTCGAACTCGCCCATTCCGTCAGCAGGGCATAGGTGACGGCGAGAATGACCGGGCCGAGGAAGACCCCGATAAAACCGAACGCCAACAAACCGCCGAGCACACCCATGAAAACCAGCAGCAAGGGCAGTGAACCGCCACGGCTGATCAGGTACGGCTTGATGAAATTGTCGATGCTGCTGATAAGCAGCAGGCCCCAGATGGCAAGGAACACGGCCATGGCCGTGCTGCCCTGGATATACAGCCACACCACCGCCGGCACCCAGACCAGCGGCGGCCCCATCGGCATAATCGAGAGAAAGAAGGTCAGCAGGCCCAGCAGCATGGCACCGGGTACGTCCGCGATCCAGAAACCGATCAGTGCCAGCACGGACTGCGCCAGCGAGGTGCCGAGGATACCGTTCACCACGCGGGACACGGTCCCGGCGGTCACCTCGATCAGGTTGCGTGCACGGTGTCCGGTCAGGCGCTCCATCACCGCCTGCACGCGCGTGGTGATGGCCGGACCGTCACGGTAGAAAAAAAAGCAGATCAGCACGCTGAAGCTGATCAGGACCACACCCTGGACAAGGGCCGCGCCGGCAGTGATGGCCCAATTGCGCAGCGGCAGCTGTTGCAGCTGTTCGCGAACCTGCAGCAGCAGTGTTCCCTCCTCCTCCTGCATCATCGACAGCCATTTCCCCTGCAGGTAGCCGCCGGCCAGTGGCAGGCCCTCCAGCCAGTGCGGCGGCGGTGGCAGCGGCCGGTTCAGTGCCTCGCGCAGCAGGCGCAGCAATTCCACGGCATTGTCCGCCAGGCTTACGCCCATCACGGCGAAGGGAGTGACCAGGGTGAGCAGCAGCAACAGGGTCATGGCCGTTGCCGCAGCGCCGGGTCGATTGCGCAGGCGTGCCAGCAGCCACTCGTAGACCGGCCAGGTGGCATAGGCCAGCACCGCAGCCAGGATCAGGGAGATGATGAACGGCTTCAGCACCACTACCGTACCGATGAGCAGCAGGCTCAGCAGCGCGATGGCGGCTACCATTTCCAGGCGTTGTATCGAGTACATGCATTGCCTCCGCTGTATGCCGCGCCAGGTGCCTAATTTACACCAATACTGGTGCGCGTACCCCGGCCATGAGGCTGCCTGCGCCTGGAGCGTGTGCTAATCGGCGGCCTGCAGGCACCGCTGCCGGTGCAGCATGTCCCTGATCTTGAGCGCCAGGATGGATGCCGACACGAGCTGCGTGATGCCGTAGGCCAGGATGACCGGCATCGCGTGCAGCAGGATGCCGTAGACCGGCCACAACAGCACGCCGAGGCTGA
>JAOTTU010000249.1 GCA_029864225.1 Gammaproteobacteria bacterium
ATGCCTGCGTATCTGCGGCATAATAGATTCCTGTGAATCCTGTTGCCCGGGGAATAATACCTGGTTTTGCATGCCTGCAATAAGGCAACG
Organism: Gammaproteobacteria bacterium; assembly: GCA_029864225.1. Lineage (GTDB taxonomy): Bacteria > Pseudomonadota > Gammaproteobacteria > UBA9214 > UBA9214 > CAMYJZ01. The sequence goes on from JAOTTU010000249.1 coordinate 91, forward strand.
ACTGTTAGGGCCCCGCCTGGTTCTCTGTGCCAACACGCTGACAAGGCACTGTTCAGTGCTACCGGATGCGCAGAACAATCGACTCGGCTACTTTCTCTCGCCACTCAGCAGCACGCTGCCGTTCTGGTCGATTACCGTGACGGACCTGATGTCCCGCCGTGGCAGCGTGATGATTAAGCAGGGATGCGTGATCACCTGCGCGACGAATAGCCCGTCGGCCGGCTCCGTCCATACAACGGGTAGAGTGAGCTCGCCATTCCTCAATCGCAGAAGGTCACGGGATAGCTCAAGGTTGTATCCCGCTGTCCGCCTCTGCCCCATCGATATCAGCAGGACTGCATCCTCTGAGAAGTCGACGGTGGGGGCGCTGACAGGATGCCCGTCCGGGTGGTCGGGTACGATACCCGGGTACATTTCCTGGTAGGCATCCTCCGCAGTGATCCAGCGAAGTACCGGCGCAGCCTGCTGTCCCGCGCACAGCATCGAGCGATAAATGGTCTGAGCGGTCAGCGCCTTCGGAGATGCCTCCCCCCTCATGGCACTATTGCAACCGGCCAGCACAATCGCTGTAAGTATCAGATTATTAACGAGATATTTCATAACCCTGGCTCCTGGCGTTGCCGGTCTCTGGTTCACGGCCAACTCCAGTCTCTGTGTGTCCCAGGCCAGTCGCTGACAACTCCGTGGTGAAGCTCAGGAAGCCGGTAATGAAATCGAGCTCCGACCGGTCTGAACTAACCGTAATGACAGCGGGATCGGCCAGTGTTGGAAAGGCCCCGCAGGCCTCACCTTCATCACATATGGAGAGATCATTGTCCGAGTCGGTACCGGCTCCGATAAAATAATCGCCTGCTGGTACGGCAGATAAACTGTAGCTGTAGCGCCCGTTCACAGGGACGACATCCGTCTGGGCGACTGGCTCGAGATTCTCGTCAAGCAACACCACCCAGAGATGACCGGTATCTGCCACCGCCTGACTGCCGACGCGCATCGTCACCGGGATACTGATCGCACTATTAACACTCGATGTCAGGGTAATCCTGGTTGAATACGTGGCATCAGCAAGCCCGGTCCGATCCACATCCACCCCATAGGTGCCCAGCCCATCCGCATCGACGGCCACGGGTGTAATAGTCAACCATGCAGCATCTTCGGACAGGCTACTTACGCCGATGCTGGTATCACCCGCCTTCGATACAGTCAGGCTGAGGTTTGTCATGGAAGCGGTATAGTTCAGCGAGTTCGGATTCGCGATCAGCACACCGGGAGATACGCCGCCGCCCGTGGCGATATCCCGGGCAGCGTGCACGGCCTTGAGGGCATCAATGATGCCCCAGCCATAGCGATCATCACGTCCGCCAGCACCCAGGTCTACGGTCATGAGACCGCTGATGAGAAGACTGTCATAGTCATCGGGTGTTAATCCGGGATAGATTGCCTTCATGAGCGCCGCCACGCCGGCCACGTGCGGCGCGGCAATCGAAGTGCCATCCAGTGATGCATAGGCCGCCTTGCGGATGCCCGAGGAATCATCCACCCAGGTGCTGCGCACCGAGTTGTCCAGCGAGCGGCTTCCATCCCCTCCCGGGGCCGCAATGTCGATGCTAGGCCCGAAGTTTGAATAGGTTGCCGGCATGCCTGCCGAATCGAGCGCTGCAACCGATATGACGCCATCGTAAGCCCCCGGGTAACTTGGACTGGCGGTGCTTTCGTTGCCGGCGGCGGCAACACTGATAATTCCGGCATTGCGGATCTGAATGAGCAGGTCCTGCATCTGCTGGACATAGCAGTTCAAACACCCCAGGCTGAGGTTAATAATCCCGGCAGGCTGTGCCGGGCTCGTGCCAGAGTCATTGGGCAGGCCGGCGGCATAGCGGATGGCCTGCATGATGTCGTAGATTGTGCCGACGGCACCGAGCCCCACGGCCCGAACAG
>JAOTTU010000092.1 GCA_029864225.1 Gammaproteobacteria bacterium
CGTGTCGCCGATGAGGGCTACGGGGATCAGTTGCATAATCTGCGGGTCGAGTTCGAGAAGGCCAACACCTCGTCGCTGGACCTGGTGGTGATCGCCGATTTCGACGGGACCCTGGCAGACCTGTACGGCCGCCTGCGCCGCGCCATGCAACGCTGGTGTGTTGAGGCCTGTACTGAATACGGCTGGGAAATACCGTTCACACAGCTGACATTGCACCAGGCCGAAGCCGCGGGTTAACCACCGAGTTCGGTCACCACACAATCGCGCCGCAGGGCGGCGCTTGTATGGGAATTTCCTGACCCTGCAGGAGCGGCTTTTATGCCCGGCAATTAATCGGTTGTAGCCGCGATGTTTTTTCCAAATGGGGCACTAGTAGCTGAAAAATGGCGACTTTCTGGTTTTTGCACCCATCTGGATTTCCTGATTACAATAAACCAGAATGTCCCCTTTTCTTCCTGGCAGGCGAATGAAACATGCTAGGATCGTCTTCCACCAACCAGCCTGGGGGCGAGTATGCTCACACTCACCATCAATGGGGCCGAGCACCGGCTCGATGTCGACCCGGACATGCCGCTGCTTTGGGCCATCCGCGATCACGCCGGGCTGACCGGAACCAAATATGGATGCGGCATGTCGCAATGCGGCGCCTGTACCGTGCACCTCGACGGCAAGGCGGTGCGTTCCTGCGTCACCCCGGTCTCCGCTGCCGCAGGGAAGTCTGTCACCACCATCGAGGGACTCGACTCCGCCGCGGGCAGGGCCCTGCAGGCGGCCTGGGAAAAGCTGGACGTAGTGCAGTGCGGTTACTGCCAGTCCGGCCAGATCATGTCCGCGGTCGACTTGTTGACCAGGAATCCCGATCCCACCGACAGCGACATCACCACCGCCCTATCCGGGAACATCTGCCGCTGCGGCACCTATGTGCGGATCCGCGCGGCCATTAAAGCAGCGTCCCGGGCACTGGGCTGACGGAGGCATCACGATGCACAATAAAGAAACTGTAATGATCAGCCGCCGCCTGTTCCTGGTGAAGTCCATGGTCGCCGGCGCGGGCCTGACACTCGGCATGGCCCTGCCCGGCTGCAGTCGCGAGGAAGCGGCGCAGGAATCCCTGCCGGAGGCGGGCCCGGGCAAGGCCGGTGGCGCTGTGGTTGCGGAGTCGCACTTCGCGCCCAACGCCTTCGTCCGCATCGGTGCCGACGACCGGGTCACGGTTATCATCAAGCACCTGGAAATGGGGCAGGGAACCTACACCGGGCTGGCCACACTGGTGGCAGAGGAACTCGATGCGGCCTGGTCACAGATCGAGGTCGAGGGTGCGCCCGCCGATGCCAACACCTACAACAATCTGTTCTGGGGCAAGCTGCAGGGCACCGGCGGCAGCACGGCCATTGCCAATTCCTATGAACAGATGCGCAATGCAGGCGCTGCGGCGCGCCACATGCTGGTCGCGGCGGCGGCCAGGCAGTGGCAGGTTCCGGCCGCTGACATCGATGTTCAGGACGGTGTGCTGCGCCATGCGGCCAGTGGTCGGCAGGCGACCTTCGGCACGCTCGCCGAACTGGCTGCGCAGGAGGCGGTGCCGGAGACGGTCTTCCTCAAGGACCCTGAGGAGTTCCGGCTGATCGGCACCCGGGTGCCGCGCAAGGACAGCCGGGCCAAGGTCAACGGCTCGGCGCTGTTTACCCAGGACGTGCAGCTGCCCGGGATGTTGACCGCGCTGGTCGTGCATCCGCCGCGCTTCGGCGCCCGCCTGAAGGACTTCGATGCGAGCAAGGCGAAACAGGTCCCCGGGGTGGTGGAGGTAGTCGGGATCCCCGCCGGCGTCGCGGTGTTGGCCAATGATTTCTGGAGTGCCAAAAAGGGCCGGGACGCCCTGCAGGTTGAATGGGACGAGACCGACGCCTTCATGCTGGGCTCCGCTGAACTGGTGGCGCAGTACCGTGCGCTGGCCGATACACCCGGCAGCAGCGTGCGCAACGACGGCGACGCCGGGAGTGCCCTGCAGTCCGCCCGCCAGACGCTGCAGACGACGCTCGCGTTTCCCTATCTCGCGCATGCCGCGCTCGAGCCGATGAACTGCGTAATGCAACGCACGCCGGACGGCGTGGAGGTCTGGAACGGCGAACAGTACCAGACGCCCGACCAGCAGGCCGTGGCCGGGGTGTTCGGCATCGCCCCCGAGCAGGTGAAGATCAACATGCTCTATGCGGGCGGCTCCTTCGGCCGCCGGGCCAACCCGCATTCGGATTACCTGGTGGAAACCGCGACCATCGTCAAGGCCATCGGCGGCCGTGCGCCGGTCAAGCTGGTGCGCACGCGCGAGGATGACATGCGCGCCGGTTATTACCGTCCACTCTATGTGCATAAAATCGAGGCGGGACTGGACGCCGCCGGCAACCCGGTCGCCTGGCACCATCGCATCGTTGGGCAGTCGATTGCGGCCGATACGGCATTCGAGGGCGCGCTGATCAAGGACGGGGTCGACGTCACCTCGGTCGAGGGCGTCTCCAACCTGCCCTATGCCATTCCCAATATCAACGTCGAGCTGCATTCGCCGGTGCATCCCGTTCCGGTGCAGTGGTGGCGCTCGGTGGGCTCCACGCACACCGCGTTTGCCGTAGAGACTTTCATCGACCGGCTGGCCGCGGCGGCCGGCCGGGACCCGGTCGTGTTCCGACGTGCCCTGCTCAAGGCGCATCCGCGCCATCTCGGCGTCATGGAGCTGGCCGCGGACAAGGCCGGGTGGGGCAGCCCGCTGGCGCCGGCACGGGGACGCGGCATCGCGGTTCACGAATCCTTCAACAGCTATGTCGCGCAGGTCGCGGAAGTAACCGTGCATGCTGACAAGACCTTTTCCGTCGACCGCGTGGTGATCGCTGTCGACTGCGGCATCGCGGTGAATCCGGATGTCGTACGCGCCCAGATGGAAGGCGGAATGGCCTTCGGGCTGGCCGCCGCCCTGAACAGCGAACTGACCCTGGAGCAGGGCCGCGTGGTGCAGTCCAACTTCCACGACTACCGGGTACTGCGCATCGACGAAATGCCGGAGGTGGAGGTGCATATCGTCACGTCCACGCAGCCGCCGACCGGTGTGGGCGAGCCGGCGACACCGGTGATCGCCCCGGCGGTGGCCAATGCGCTGTCTGCGGCAACCGGACAATGGTTTGACCGGCTGCCACTGCAGCTATCGGTCTGATGCCGCGCTACAGTACGGACCGGGAAGTCCTGGAGACCGCGATCCGCTGGCTCACTCAGGGCCGGCGCCTGGCGCTGGTGACCGTGGCCAGAACCTGGGGGTCGTCACCCCGACCCGTGGGTGCGTTGATGGTGATGCGCGACGACGGCACCTGCAGCGGCTCGGTGTCGGGCGGCTGTGTCGAGGAAGACCTGCTGATGCGCTACCGGGCGCACCAGCTCGGGGACAGCTTTCCGACCCTCATCGACTATGGCATCGACCGCGAGGAAGCGACGCGCCTGGGCCTGCCCTGCGGCGGGCGGCTGGAACTGCTGGTCGAGCAGCTCGACAGTGCGGCGCCGCTGAAGCGGCTGCTCGACAAGATCAAGGCCGGTCAGCTGGTGACACGGCGTGTGTGCATGGCCAGCGGCGAAGTCAGTCTGCATGCGGCTGCGCCCGCTGATGAGTTCGACTACACCAGCGACAACCTGGCGAAGGTGTTTGGCCCGCGCTGGCAGCTGCTGTTGATCGGCGACGGGCATCTCGCCCGCTACGTCGCGCAGCTCGCACTGCTGCTGGATTACCGTGTCATCATCTGCGACCCGCGCGAGGACTATGAACCGGACGAACCCATGGAGGGCGTGGAGCGGGTGCGGGTGATGCCCGACGAGGCCGTCGAGGCCTATGCCACGCATCCCCGCTGTGCGGTGGTGGCGCTCACTCACGACCCGAAGCTCGATGACATGGCCCTGCTCGATGCCCTGCAGTCACCGGCGTTCTATATCGGTGCGCTCGGATCACGACGCAACAGCGACCTGCGCCGCGAGCGCCTCGGGACACTGGGCCTGACGCCACAGCAACTGCAGCGCCTGCATGCCCCCGTCGGCCTGCCCATCGGCAGCCGCTCACCGCCGGAGATCGCCGTGTCCATCATGGCCGAAATCACCGCGCTGCGGCACCAGGCCGGCCAGACCAGCCAGCGCGACGTCAGCGCTGCATGACAGCGTCCTGTACCGGCATCCTGCTGGCCGCCGGGCAGGGCACCCGCTTCGGCGCCAACAAACTGCTGCACCCGCTCAAGGACGGTACCCCCATGGCGGTCGCCTCCGCCCGGCACCTCAGGGCGGCACTGGATTGCAGCATCGCCGTGGTCGCGGATGCGGAGAGTGAACTGGCAAGACTGCTTGCGCAGGAAGGTTTCCAGATCATCCTCAACCCGCGCGCCGGGGAAGGCATGGGCACGAGCATTGCCTGCGGTGTGGCAGCCAGCCCGGATGCCAACAGCTGGGTGATTGCACTGGCCGATATGCCCTGCATCCCGGAGGCCGTCATCCAGGCGGTTGTTGCCGGGCTGGATCAGGGCGCGGACATCGTCGCCCCGGTCTACCAGGGACAGCGCGGGCACCCGGTGGGGTTCTCGGCGCGGCATGCGCCCGCCTTGCTGCAGCTGCATGCCGATGCCGGCGCGCGTGGCATTATCGCTGCCAACAACGGCTCGCTGAAGCTGATCGAAACCGGTGACGCGGGGGTCATTTTCGATATCGACTGCGCGGCATCACACACCAACCTGTAGGGGTGGTCTCCACACCGCGATGGCGTACTGCAGCGGTTTTTCAACTACCATAATAAGACCGGTTCCGCACGATCTCTCAGGAAATAAGGGGATATTCTGGTTTTTCACCCACCCGGGTGTTCTGATCACAAAAAAAAGCAGAATGTCCCAATTTTTCGTCAGGCGTCTTTGCGCGCCCCGGTGATTACCAGCAGGCAGCGCAAGCGCTTCTGGCCGAATCGTGCCATAGCGCGAAACACGGTCCGGTCGATGGGTACCTGGATGTAATCGGTCTGCGTGGCGTGCGGGTCGTCACTGATGTCGGAATCGTTAATATAGACGAATTCGTCATCGGCGCTGGCCACGTAGACCCAGTGGGGCGCCTTGTTTCGATTGAGTCGCCAGGTGCTGATGAGGGCAACAATCGGCGCGCCGGAATTCAGGATGCGGTCCACGTCCTCGGACTCCAGGGTGTCGACGTTCAGCCGGATGTCGGTGGCTTTTATCTGTGTCAGGAAATCCTCATGCACCAGCTGGATGATGGATTTCTTTTGCTGGTTGCGCACGCCGTCGAGGAAGGGTGCCTCGGCCTGGTTGATGTGCAAGGTAATGTCGAAGCCGCGACGCCAGGCGCTCAAGGCCAGGCCATGCGGCGAGCAACCGCCATGGCCCGAGGTCATGAAGATGGTGGTGGCCTCGCGCCAGATTTGCAGTTCCTCGTGACGCGACATGGCATAGTCCGGCTGCAGGGTTTTGAGCGCCATCATCAGCGATGCCGGTCCGCAGGTGAAGTCGGTGGTTTGCTGGTAATAGGGTCTGGTAAAGGTGTCTTCGCTTCCCCGGTAATACAGGCGTTTTTCCATGCGCAAGGCGTCATCACCGTCATCGTAGTAATTCTTGATGGTATCGATGGTCCGGTAATCGTTTTTACTGTACAGGGAGATGGCCGGTATATTGTTCACGCTCACCTCCAGTCGCACGAAGGCGCAGCGGTGTTCACGGGCCGCCTGTTCCGCGGCGTTCAGCAGTTGCTTCGACAGCCCCTGGTGTTGCGCGTCCGGTGCAATGGCAATCGAATACAGCCGCGCCAGGTTGGTCCCGGCACGGAACAACAGCAGGACATAACCCAGCACCCTGTTATCACGCGCGATCGCAATCAGTTCATGGGGACCGGGCCGGATGAAATGAAGAAAGCTGCGCCTGGACAGGCGGTCTGTTTCAAAGCAGGCCTTTTCGATGGCGACAAGCTGGTCAAGGTCTTCTGCGCGGCCCGGGCGAAGGTGGGTTGAATTGTTCACTGCATGATTCCCTTCAGGGCCAGGGAAATGACCTGGCGACCGCGAAACAGAACCTGTTGCTGCCAGGAGCTTTCCCCGGGATAGAAAAACTGCTTCAGTCGCTGAATAGGCCCATGGTTGATATCGCGCGCGGCGCCGGATTGTACGGCATGATTATGCAGTAGCTGTTCATTGATCAATGCCACCAGCAGGCGGCTCAGGGGATACGTGCCGAACTCCAGGGTGACGAAGCAACCCCGTTCTCCAATAACGCGATGCCAGTGATAGTCCAGTAATCCCTGTTTGATACTGGATACAGACTCGCCGAGTACGGTGGATTGGGCATTGTCCCGGTACCAGCTTTCGGCCCACCGGTAACCGGCGCTGTTCAGGGGGTGGTCGTTAATCACCTCACCGTAACCATAAGGGCCCAGTCCGGTATGCAGGTCGATGACGGCGATGCGTTGGGCCGAGGCGTATAAGGGTTCCGCGGTGACCTGCTCCAGCACCGTGCGGGACCAGCTGGGTGAGGTGCCGCCGTAAAACAGGCCATCCCCATGCCGGTACTGGCCACGGGTGATGGCCTCGGTAAACGTGGCCAGGTCCATGTCGTCCAGCAGCAGGTGCAGCGTGTCGGGAGACAGCGCGCCAGACCCCAGTATCCGGGCATGCAGCCGGTCATAATCAGGATTGGGCGACAGGGGTGACTCAAAGTCGACGAAGTTGCGGTTGAGGTCGATTCCCTCGTGGTCGTAGCGGCGCAGCCAGGCAAAGCCCCAGGGATTCAGGGCATGGATCATTGCCACGCCCAGGGTCGCGTTCCGCTGCAGGACGTTCTCGAGTAACCCCAGGCAGTCGCTCTGGATGGCGGACCCGGCGAAGCCCTCAATGCCATGGGTGCCTGAAATCACCACCAGCAGCCGTTCGGGGGCGTCGCTCTGGCCGAGCAGCAGTACGTCGCAGGCCAGGTCCTCCTGCAGGGGGCCGGGCAAGGGGTGGGAGTAGCGGCGCAAAGACCGGATCAGGCCTGGCGCCAGCCGCTGCTGGCCGGCAAGAAAGCGCTGCCGGGCAGCAGGGTAGCCTGTGCCAAAGCAGCTCAGATCCTGTTCCGACATCAGATTCAGCATGTTTCAGGCCTTTGAAAAAGGCCGATAATACGCCGCAGGAAACGACCGTACCAAGCGAAACTTTTTGTTGTGTTATGGGGGAGTGGGGATTGAAAATACTCGCCTTGGAGCCCCGTCATTGCTGTGAGTGTCCTGGATGTCTGCATTCTTTGTTGTGGTTGAAAACCTGAGCGACTGGCAACCGTATTACCCCAGCCAGGACGTGATCACCTTTGATGACTACCTGGAGAAAGATGTCGTCACGGAAGGCAAGCGCGTGCGTGTCATCAACCTGTGCCGGAATTATCGCTATCTGGGTACGGGCTATTATTGCTCGTTGCTGGCGGAGGCGCGAGGCCACCATGTGTTTCCCTCGGTGGTGACCATCAATGACCTAGGACGCAAGGACCTCGCCTCGCTGCAACTTGAAGATGCGAAGGAACCCTCCAGGAAACTCAGCATTGGTTCCAAAGAAAATAAACTGACCTTTCATTGCTGGTTTGGGCAGACCCTGGACAAGGATCTTGCCAGGCTGGCGCAGAGTGTGTACGAAAAGTTTCCCTGTCCCCTGCTGGAAATCAGCCTGGTGAATAAACACGGCTGGCAGGTAAGTTATGTCAAGGCGATTTCACTGAAGGCATTGACCGACCCGGACGAGCAGGAGGCCTTTGCCATAAGCTTCGAGGACTTC
>JAOTTU010000093.1 GCA_029864225.1 Gammaproteobacteria bacterium
ATCGACCCTGGGCGATGTTCCTGGACAGCGGTCGGCCATACGTACAACAGGGGCGTTACGACATCCTCGTGGCAGATCCCATGCTGACGCTGACCACACGTGGCCCGCTGACCGAGATTCGCAGTCTGAATAATGTGGAATTATCCAAACAGGATCCGTTTGCGTTGGTGCGGCAGTATCTGGAGCCGACCGAACCACAACACACCGATTTGCCTTTTTGTGGGGGAGCACTGGGTTACTTTGCCTATGATCTTGGGCGCCGCATCGAGCAACTGCCGAGTAGTGCCGAAAATGCGGAGCAGATCCCGGAGATGGCGGTGGGGGTGTATGACTGGGCGTTGGTGGTGGACCACGAACAGCAGCGCAGCTGGCTGGTCGGACAGGGGCGGGATGATCGGACGCGGCAACGATGGCAGGAATTGCTGGAGTGTTATCGCAACCCGCCGTTACCACGTCGCAGGCGGCCATTCGAGGTGCTGGATACACCCGTATCGAGCATGACCTATGAAGACTATACGCGGGCATTTCACCGTATCAAGCACTATATCCGCGAAGGGGATTGCTACCAGGTCAACCTCGCCCAGCGATTCCACGTTAACGTTGATGGATCGCTTTGGCAGGCCTATAAGTCACTGAGGAAAATGAATCCGGCACCGTTCGGCTGCTATTTGAATACCCCTTATGCACAGATTCTGAGTTCATCACCGGAGCGGTTCCTACGGATCAGGGGAGGTGAAGTCGAAACAAAACCGGTCAAGGGAACCCGGCCTCGATCGACGGATGCGGACGAAGACCGGAGCTTGGCAGAAGAATTACGCTTGAGCACAAAAGACCGTGCGGAAAACGTGATGATCGTGGATCTATTAAGAAACGATCTCAGTAAAACCTGCGCATTTGGAACTGTGCGCGTGCGCAAGTTATTCGATGTAGAGAGCTTCGCTACAGTACATCACCTGGTAAGTACCATCACCGGTCGGCTGGATTCTGCCAGCGATGCACTCGAATGCTTGCGAGGTTGTTTTCCGGGGGGGTCGATTACCGGTGCTCCCAAGCTGCGAGCGATGGAGATCATCGAAGAACTTGAACCCTATCAAAGAGGTATTTATTGCGGGTCGGTCGGTTATGTCGGGTTTGACGGGGCGATGGATTCCAATATTGCCATTCGTACATTGGTACATTCCGGTGGCAGACTCAGATTTTGGGCCGGTGGAGGTATCATCTCCGATTCCGAACTGGATGCGGAGTACCAGGAAACGTTTGACAAAGTGGACGCTATCTTGAAGCTATTGAAACACTTGGAGATTGACCATGTGGGTGGTGAAGATAGGCGGAAGCCTTGCATCGGATGAGTTGCTTCCATGCTGGCTGGACTCACTGAGTTGCTATGGTGGCGGTGAAGTAGTCATCGTCCCGGGCGGGGGTCCGTTTGCCGGGCAGGTACGTATCTCGCAACGCGTTTGGCGCATCGATGATTCCGTTGTGCATGTCATGGCCTTGCTGGGGATGGAGCAGTACGGTTTAATGATGTCCGGAATACGCACTGACCTGGTACCGGTTGAGTGTGAGATTGACATGTTTCGAGTCCTGAAGAAAGCCGGTGTGCCCATCTGGTTGCCGACCTTTATGGTCACTAACGAGGAGAATATTGAACATTCATGGGATGTGACCTCGGACAGTCTCGCTGCCTGGCTGGCGCGTCGGATCGGAGCCAGCCGGCTGCTGTTGGTGAAATCGGTGAACCTCGGGGACAGTAAAATTTCGGCTGAGGAATTAAGTCAGCAAGGTATCGTTGATGCGGCTTTTCCCAGCTATCTGCAGCAAGGCAATTTCCTCACCATGATTATGCAGCAGGACCACTACAAGCTCATACCACAGATGCTGAATAGCGGAACGGCCGCAGGTACGCAAGTGGTGGTCGGGGCAAAGAAGCCAGCGGTGCGATTCCCTTACCACCAGACGTAGTGTGTGTCCGCACTACGGTAGTTCATCATTTCGCAGCGGCAGGCGGTGCACTACTGTGTCCAAATCCGATTGCTGGCACCACCGGCATAAGGGGTAATAATGTGTTCGGTACGGCCCGCTTCATCCAGTTGCGCGCGTACCCGTTCAATGGCACTTACGGATAATCGGGATGTACGTATTCCACCCTGGCAGAGGGCGGTGCGGAAACCCAGATAATCTGGGGCAAGTGCCGACAGCACCGGGATGTCCGTTGCCTGAAGAGAGCCGGCCAGCCCGGTCAAGAGGCCCAGCTTTTTTCCCCGACGCACGAATGCAGCCAAAGTTTCTGTGTCCATATGGCTAAGCAAACCGCCACTGGTTTTGTCAGCTGTATCGAGCATGATGCCGGAACAGCCTGCCGCTCGCAGTGGGTCGAGGAGGTGTAGTGGTGGATATTGATCGGCAAACAGTACCGCTATTACACGGATACCGGTCTGGCTGGCTGCCGCCAGTGTATTCAGAATGTCGGCGTGCGGGTGGCGCTCGAACAGCCCGACCTTGACGAAATCCACTCCATTGACGCTGGTCGTCTGGATCGCTTCTGCAATGACGTCCGCCGACATTGGCAGATCGCCCACCGTCGCGCTGACCGGCCGGCGTCTGCCGATGAAGCGGGTAACGGACTGCTGTATATCGTGGGAAACGGCACCCAAGGCACCCTGGGCCGGGTCCTTGAGATCTATAATGTTGGCGCCACCCTTAAGCGCCATCCGGGCCTCATGCAGGTTCGACACACTTGCCAGCAGTGCAGTCATACACTCGCCTCGTTGCGTTGTTTTTCGCGATACTGTGTTACCGCTTCCATGAGCCATTTCCACGCCTGCTGTTCGTGCGGCCCGGCTGTTTTCTCTATGGCGATGTTGAGATATTCGATCTCGGACTGGATTTTCTGCCAAGGCAGCATATGCAGCCGGCTGACGAGTACCGCGGCTTCGAGTACGGCAGCCTGCGCGCGATTGAAGCCGCGGAAGGGCGCGTGTTGTGCTTCATGGACAGGCCGGCATAGCAAGCGTGGCCTGAGTTCGTCGTCTTCCACCCGCTCCACGAGGACTTCGGTATGGGCCAGCGCATTCTTGAGACGCGCACCCTCTATCCTGTTGGCCGGGCAAAGTGGCCATTGCCACCGACCAGTGAGACAACCTGCGAAAACGCGCACATCATCCGTGTAGTTGATAACCGCGTAGCGGTCGCGCAGCATGTTGTCCAGCGATTGGGACGGGCGAAACGGGGCCAGCAACAGGTATTCCCCTTCCTCGCGGATACCCATGGGAGCAATATGAATGTGGCCGTCCTCGGCGCGGGTCGTTACCACTGTTTCTCGAATCATGACCCCTTTCCTGCCTTGGCCAGAGTAGCCCCGGGATTGGTATAGTCGCAGGTATCTTGTTTGGTCTGTTCGCTTGCGCACCCCCAATTCAATTCCTGGTCCTGTACGTATCGCTTGCCCAATTGCCACGCGATCTGTGCACGTGCTATTTCAGTCCCGATATAGAAGGCGTGGCCGGTATCGCCATCCAGATCCAGGTGCTGGAAGAGTTCAAAGGGATCGCTGCCGCTGTGCAGCCCGTCCCGGTTATATACGTGAATACCTTCACTACTGACCTGGATCCGATAGCTTGGATCGCGCACGGCAGACGCTGTCTCTTCGATCTCTTTACGATTGTACGGAAAAGGGCGGCGTTCGTGCAGACTGATCAGGCTCTCGTCAATATCACATGGCAGGCTGTTTGCCTCACGTGCGAAATGCATCACCCGTCTGGCAATATCCACTTCATTTACTGCACGCTTTGCATGAGGGCTGACGGAAGTGGTCAGCACATGATTGATGTGTAACTCTGTTGCGATGCCGGCCATGACAGCATTGATACCACCGGTATCTGCGTCTGTCAGTTCAGTAACATTGCCAATGCCCATCAGAATTTCGGCATCAGGTCGGAGGCGGTGCAGTTCGCGGTAGCGGTGGATGGATTCGGTAAACCCATACAGCAACGGATCGAGGATGGGATCTGCCAGATACCGACGGCCCCTGGCATCGAGTTGTTCCATTGCCCGCAGCAGGGAATCCAGATCGCCTGGTACCGACGGGATGAGCACCGGTACGGACTCGACCTCATCAGCAAGCCATAAGGTGTCAACGTTCAGGCTCAGCAGGTAGTCGGCTCCGGCAAGGCCACCGGTCAGGAGCTCTTGAGGATCGACAGAGTCGACGCTGACACGAAATCCGGCACTGACAAGGGCGGTGACGGTCTCGGCCAGGTGCGGGAAGGGCGTACTCGGCAAACAGCCAATATCAATCACGTCTGCACCTGCCCGGCGGTATAGGTGTGCACGCTGGAGAATGGCGTCCACGTCCAGTTGAGGCGCATCGACGATTTCCGCAAATATGTTGATGTCGTAGCGGCTGAGGTCCGGTTTGATCTCACCCTGTCCGAAGAACTGCGGCAGGTCCTTTAGATCGTCCGGCCCACGCTGTACCGGAATCTCGTAATGCTCGGACAGTGCCTGCAGATCACCACGGCAGCGGCCGGGCACGATAACGCGGTCGACATCAACGGGACGTGGAAGCCGGCGTCGAATCATATCAGCGGTCATCAGGCCCGCGACATTGATGCCCAGTTGATGTGTGCGTGGGGTAAACGCGGTCGGTTGCATGGCTTCGAGGACCCTGGTGAGGTTCTTTTCCGCCAGCTTTCCGGTCAGGAACAGGATGCTCTCGGCCATGACATGCGGGGCTCTACCGCCCGGTGTAGCTGCTCTATATCGGAGACAACCTCAGTTGCCTCGAACTCCTGCAGCTTCTCGACATTTTCGAGATCGATCCGGCGCGGATACACCGGTACGATGCCGGCTGGTGCCTTGGACAGCAGTTTCGGCGCAGTGTCACAAGCGAACACGATGGATTTGATACGACACTTGCCAGCTTGCGCATACATATTGGTGACCAGTGTATCGGAGATCCCCCACACACATTTTGCAACCGTGTTGGAGGTTGCCGGCGCAATCACATAGGTATGATAGGCACCCTTGTAAAGCAGGCCTACGGGCACGCCGCTCGCTGTGGTGTCGCGGAATACACGGATTTTTTTGCGCAGCTCACTCACCGGGTAGCCATATATTTGCAACACTTCCTCTGCTGCCCGGCTAAGAAACAGATCGACATTGTCGAATGTCTGTAACAATTCGAGGCATTCCGGAACAAAGTGACCGGAGCCGGTTATCGCCCATGCCAGGCGCTGGTTTGTGTTCTTAGGTGACAAGATCGACCTCGCGCCTGCATATGCCCCATATAAAGCGTGCGGCAATGAGTTGCAATTCACCAGGATGCATGCTGACCGCAAAACCTGGTTTTATTGGCTTCGCCAGGATTCTCTTTACCACTGCTTTCGTGTCACTCGAAACAGGCAGGGTACCGGTGAGCCGTGACAATGAAGATGCATTTAGTGCACAGCCTGAATACAATTGGCAGGTCAGAACCGTTGCAGTTGTCGTGTACTCGTGACATATGGTGTCGGTACCAGCTATCGTGTAGGTGTGATATTGCAGCGTCTCATCTTGCGGTACAAGGTGTTACGGCTGAGTTTCAGGTGCTTGGCGGCAGTGGAGACGTTCCAGCGGCAAAGTTCCAGTTCCTGAAGCAAGGCTTCACGTTCGGCGCATAGCAACGGGTCCGTGGATTCATCGTTGCTGACCGGAGTTGTCTGCGGGCCATCTTGTTTGAAATTCGCATCCCGAAACAGGTCTTCCACCAAATCATTCGCGGTAATGTGGTCGGATTCCCTCAGGGCAATCAGGGTACGCAGTACATTACGTATTTGCCGGATATTGCCTGGCCAGGAATATCTGATCAGGCGGTTGATCACTTCTTCATCAACCTGGATATTAGAGTCAGGCCCGATTTCTTCCCTGAGCAGATGATTCACGAGATTGTACTTGTCAGTACGATCACGCAGTGCCGGTAATGTAACGCGGACTCCCTGCAAGCGGTAGTACAAATCTTCGCGAAAGCTGCCTTCTTCCAGCATCGTCGAGAGGTCGCGGTGAGTTGCACTCATTACCCACAGGTCCAGCTTCACCGCGTGCTGACCGCCCAGCGGTACAACTTCCTTCTCTTCCAGGACTCTGAGCAAACGTGCCTGCAAAGAATGTGGCATGTCGCCAATCTCGTCGAGGAACAGTGTGCCACCATTGGCCTGCACGATCTTGCCCGGGCTACCTTGCCGGTTGGCGCCGGTAAAGGCACCGGCTTTATATCCGAACAATTCACTTTCAATCAAGGATTCCGGAATCGATGCGCAGTCAATTGTCACGAAGGGTTTATTCACCCGTGCACTGGACTGATGCACAGCCCTGGCGAACACACCCTTGCCGGTACCACTTTCCCCGCACAAAAGAAATGGAATGCCCTTGTCAAGCACACGACGTGCAATACGTATATTCTGGGCCATACACTGATCACCAAATTCCAGTGTACTGAGCGGGTCCGCACTGTTGATGTTCCCGATGTGGCTGTCCTTGACGCTGATAGCTGCTCGTGGCTTGCAATGAGAAAAGGATTCTGACTCGGGCTTCTGGACGATGGCAAAGAAGCGACGCCCCTGTGTCGCTTCATGTATTGGAATAGGGTGCAGTGAACTGTAGGCTGGTTGTTGCAAAAGTGAGGGTAGCGCCAAGTCGAAGATTTCATCGATTTTCTGTCCCCGAAACTGCGCAGGAGACTTCCAGCCCACCTGGACCAGCGCACTCTGATTGGATGCCAGTATTGTGCCATCGGATTGAAAGGCTATCAGCCCTTCTCCTAGCGTATTAACGAATTCCGGGCGGCTGTGGAAGTGCATAATGAAATGATTCTTGAACATGCACAGAAAGGCACGATTCTCGATTGTTTTGGCTGACATGTTCACCAGTGCCAGCGTGTGCTGCTGTGCCTTGTTGTATTTACTGGAGGCGTTCAGCACCGCAAGTATCTTCCCGGTCGGGTCAAAGATGGGAGAGGCGGTGCAGGTCAGTGCCAGGTTACTGGCCAGGAAGTGTTCGTTCTGATGAATGATCAGCGGTTGTTGCTCCACCAGGCAGGTTCCCATGCCATTGGTGCCCTGCAGCTGTTCGGACCAGATTGCTCCCTCTTGCAGGTTGTTGGTGGTCGCAGTTGAGTCGAAGCTGGGGTCACCTGTGTAGTGCAGAATCATGCCGGATTCGTTGGTAAGCAGTATGGAATGGCCGGAGCCGGCAACCTGCTGATAAAGATTTGCCATTTCAACCTTGGCGATGTGTAACAGATTGCCGAGACGTCCCTGATGCTCGAGCAGTGTCTGCGGCTCTACAATTTCCGGTGCACGTTTGTGGGTGGGGTCCAGTCCATACTTTCCAACGCAGCGCCGCCAGGATCTGGAGATCATGGGATTGACCGATACATCTTCCCCGTTCCCGGAGATAACCGACATTACGTGTTCGCGATGACGGGAAATTACTGAAATCCCCATATCGGCACACTCCTCTGAAGCTGCCACAGGCGTTCCTTTATCTATCCGTGTTGATGTTTCTATCCCGGGGATGAGCCGGGAGCACTCCCCTAAACGAAGCGCTTACATTTTTTCATTAATCGGATTGTCACGAAGTACTACAGCCTCTTTACTGAAGAGTGTAAACGAGTTTGTGCATTTTTTCACCTTTTGTTCACAAAAAAAGCCCCGTGTCAATACTTTTATTGTACCGGTTCCCTGGAAAATTGAATCGGTATCGAGTAACTGCATAGACTGCTCGAAAATAGGCATAACTGCAACAAGGTTGGTCATACGGCCAG
>JAOTTU010000250.1 GCA_029864225.1 Gammaproteobacteria bacterium
CGGTCTGTGTGCCGATGCGGAGGCGGCCCACTCTGCACGCTAGTGGTTGGCCGGGATAATGTTCAGGCCTGTGGGGCCTTCACGGGTTCCATGGGCCGTTGTACAAATGACTGGTATTGCAGCATCGACTGGCTGGATAGAGCTAACTGTAGATGCCAGGTACAGGGATGAAATACACTAGGATCAATCGGGGGCTCCGGGTTCGCACACCATTGACAGGAATATGAATAAAAAACACACGCTGATCTGTACGCTGTTTCTGCTCGCCGCTGTTTTATTCAACCCGGTCATGGGTGCAGAGCCGTCATCCGCAACCGACACGCCCGCAGCTGGTGGCGATAAATCAGTGCTGGCCTCCACATACACAGACAAAGGGGCCGACACCTGTATCAAGTGTCACGATGAGGACTCTGATTACCCGGTGTTCGACATCTTCAAGACCCGGCACGGCGTACAGGAGGATGCGCGTACGCCGTTTGCCGGGCTGCAGTGCGAGGCCTGCCACGGACCCGGAGTAAGCAATCCCTTGTTCGCACAAGATGGCCAGGCGCCGCGCAGTCATGTCGCCAAGGTACGGTCAGGAGAGGAACGCCCACCGATACTGAATTTCGGCGCCAATTCGAAAGCGCCCGTGGCAGATCAAAACCGCATGTGCCTCGGATGCCACAAGGGCGACAGCCATATCACCTGGCAAGGTAGTGCGCACGAGGCCGGCGAGGTTTCCTGTGCCAGTTGTCACACCATCCATGCGTCGCATGACCCCGTGCTCGACAAGGTGAGCCAGCCCGATGTTTGTTTCACCTGCCACCAGAAACAGCGCGCCGAATTTCTCAAACCGTCCAGTCACCCGGTGCGCTTCGGTCAGATGGGTTGCAGCGAATGTCATGCCCCTCACGGTTCCGCCACATCCACGCTGCTGAGCAGGCCGACACTGAATGAAACCTGTTACACCTGTCATGCCGAGAAACGTGGACCACTGCTGTGGGAACATGCGCCGGTGACAGAGGATTGCAGTCTCTGTCATACCCCGCACGGGTCGATCTACCCGACATTGTTGAGCAAGCGCGCACCGCTGCTGTGCCAGCAATGTCATTCACAGGCGGGACACCCAAGTGTTGCCTATACCGCTGCCGGGCTGCCCACAGGGGGTGCTTCCGGATTCCTGCTCGCCGGTTCCTGCCTCAATTGCCATACACAGGTTCACGGCTCGAATCACCCCTCCGGGGTGAAACTGATGCGCTAGGGCATGCATGGGGCTGAGAATATGAAGACGAACGGGACCAGACAATGAAAGCATCCAGAGGCCTGTTATTGCTCGCTGTCTTATCCGCACCGCTGTCGGCGGTTGCCAACGAGTATAATCCGGACGCCGTGGATACCTCCAATTGGAAGTGCAAATACTGTCAATTCACGGAAGGCTACAGTGGCGAGCTGGATGTCGGCATGGGCGCTGTTTCGGATGACTCCTTCAAGTTCGGTGAGTACACCGGCCTCCATGAAAAAGGCGGTTACCTGATCGGTAACGCGCGCCTGCTTTATCGCAGCGAGGAGGAGGACGCCCGCTACTATGACCTGTATGCCAGCGATCTCGGCCTGGACTCGCGCTCTGTGGCCATCGGGGGTGGCCGGCAGGGCCATTATGAGCTGTTCCTGGACTACGACGAACTGCCGCATTTCATCTCCGACAGCGCGGCAACACCCTTCAGCGGTGTCGGCAGCAATACCCTGAGTCTGCCGTCCGGCTGGTTTCGCTCCGGCACTACCGCCGGGATGAGCGCGCTGGCTGCCGGCCTGCGCGGGGTGGAGCTCGAGACGCAGCGCAAGCGCCTTGGACTCGGTGCCCGTTTGTTCCAGGGTCCGCGCTGGGAATACAAGCTCAACTTCCGCCGCGAGGATCGCGAAGGTGCCCGGCGTGCCGGCGGCGCCTTTTTCTTCAGCTCGGCGCAACTGGTTCGGCCAATCGACTATGAGACCGACGAGGTGGATGCCTCGATCGCATACAATAGTCGCA
>JAOTTU010000094.1 GCA_029864225.1 Gammaproteobacteria bacterium
CATAGGACTTGCTGACCTGATCCACCTCCAGCACGTTGGACATTTTTATGTTCGACGCATTCATTAGAGCACCGTTTTCATCGACTTGAAGGCAGCCGATTATCGGAATCGGGAATTTCCGACGCAGACTGCTGCTTCTCCTCCTCCACCAACCCGGACAGCAGTTCGGGATACTGTACCAGCAAGCGGTCGTGTAATTCGCCGATACTGGCGTCCCCCAGTTCCCGCGGCCGTGGCAGTTGCACCGGGACTTCCAGCACCACTCTGCCTGGACTACTGGACAAAAACAGCACACGATCAGCAAGTGCCAGTGCTTCGCGCAACTGATGGGTCACGAACAATACAGTCGGGTGGAGTTCTCCCCACAACGTCAGTAGCAATAGGCGCAGGCGCGCGGCGGTAGGTGCATCCAGGGATAAAAAGGGTTCATCCATCAGCAGTAATTCCGGCCGCATGACAAATGCCCGCACCAGCGAGACACGCCGCTGCATACCTCCGGAAAGCTGATTGGGAAATGATTGTTCTATGTCGGAAAGCCCTACCTCACGTAGCAGGTGTCGGACCCGCTCCACGCTGTCCGTACTATTTTCCAGCACCAGCATCAGGTTATCTATCACCGTTAACCACGGCATGAGCCGGGGCTCCTGAAATACGAAGCCGAGACGCACTCTCATTAGTCCGTCCGCATGCAGTGGCTGGCCATCCACCTGTATATCACCGTCCATCTCCCGATCCAGACCGGCGACCAGGTTAAGCAGGGTGCTCTTGCCGGCTCCGGACGGCCCCACAATAGCCACAAATTCTCCGGGTAACGCGCTAAGCATAAGTCCCTCCACAGCCGCCACGTCTGCACCCGGAAATATCTTGCGCCGGATGTTCACTTCCAAACAGTTCTTCACGGCCGCCACCTCGTCAGGTGTCGTTCCAAAGGTCGTATCAGTATTGCCTCCGCGACCAGCACTACCGCGGCAAATGCAAACGTATAGGCAAGGATGCCGGTGATGTCGAAGAACTGAAAGAAAGTCCCGAGTTGAAAACCGACCCCGTTACTGCGCCCCAGCAGCTCGACCACCAGCACAATTTTCCAGATCAGTGCCAGCCCGCTGCGGGCCGCCGCCATCAGGTAAGGATAAAGTTGTGGCAGATAGACCTGGACAAAGGTGCGCCGCATCGAAACGCGATAGACACCCGCAACTTCCATGAGTTGCCGGTCCACCGCCCGGGCCCCTTCACGCACGGTCACTACAACGGTCGGAATCTTGTTCAGGGCGACTGCCGTTACCGCTGCCGTCTCCGTGAGCCCGAACCAGATATAGCAGAGGATGATGGTAACCAGGGCCGGGATGTTCAAGGCCAGCACCAGCAGGCTGTCCAGGGCCGCATCAACGTCCCGGTAGCGGCCCATGACGATACCCAGGGCGGTTCCCAGCGCCATCGCGATCAGGAAGCTGACGGCAACGCGGGCCAGCGTGATCCCCAGATGATAGAGCAGGCTGCCCTCGGTAAGATCATTCCAGAGAGTTGTCAGCACCACCGTAGGGGCTGGCAGCAGCGGTTTGTTCACTGCCATGGCAGCCAACTGCCAGATGACCAGAAAAGCCAGCAGGGAAAGGCCCCGCAGCCACGTTTCCCTCACGCGCAACATTATTGCGGACCTGACCCGAATTCGTAACCTTCCCAAAAAGTACCTGCACTGAGGGTACTGCTTGAACCGACCAGCTCTTTCCCGCCTTCACGCGCCATAATCTCGAATAGCTGCCGGGCTGCACGGATTTCAGGTTCCCCGAAACGATACGGGATGCCTGCGCGGTAGCCGTCCCGCAAGGCATGCAGTGTCGGTTCATCTTCCGCCCGTATCAAAGGCTGCAGCCGCTCCCATTCCTCATCGGATTCTGCGAGCACTTTTTTTGCCGCACGGGAAGCACGCAGAAACCCGCCGATGGCCTTCGGGTTTTTCTCGGCCCAGCGTGCACTGAAAACCCAACCCAACAGCGGGACCGGGCGCTCCACGCCCAGTATAGGAAGAATATCGGTGACGCTCAGCAGGGGTTCCATGCCGGCTGCTTTCAAACGCGCCCCGTAATGCCAGAAGTTCAATGCTGCCGACAAATCGCCATCCAGCATCAGTTGGTTAAGCAGCGGCGGCGCAGCAAACACCGGCTCGACCAGATCGGTCAGTTCCGAACCGATCGTTTTACGGGCATAGACCTGCAACAGCAACCAGCTCTTGTCCACCGGTCCGCCAGCGATTCCTATCCGCTTGCCGCGGAGATCCGCTAGCTTTTTCGCACCCAAATCTGGACGCACCATCAGGGAACCAACTGCCAGAGAGTAAGGAACAAAGGTGTAGTCACGACCGACCGCACGCTGTCGAGATACCCAGATCCAGTCATTGACGATGACATCCACTGCGTCAGCCTGGAGCGCGACATTAATGGCATTGACTGATGCCAGTGGCAGCACTTCCAGCTCAATGCCTTCGCGGGCCGCAAGCTCATGGGTGCGGATGACATCCATCTCCCAATTTACAGTACCGAACTTCAGCAAACCGACACGTACCAGATTCCCGTCGGCCATAGCCGCTAACGGTATGAGTGACAGCCAACAGATCAGAAGTACAAGGACACGGAAACGCCACTGCCCAGGCGAGCCCCACAGTCGTAATTCGATGCCACCCTGTACGGGTAACATGACACGGTTATCAAATAACATCACAGATCTCTCTTGGTGGTCCAGCGGACAGTCAATCCTCGGGTAACACTGACACGCATCATGTTGCAATTAAACCATAATTGTAGTAATGCAGGTATTAAAATCAGCTCTCTGGTGATCTAACGCCTGTGCCAGACCAGGATAGTGGAGCACAGCTGCCATTCAGGCTTGATTCGAGCTACTTTTTTCGATCTGAGCAGGGCATAAAACGGACCTGTAAACTACTTTATCATGGTTTGCATTATGACTTGAGTCCGGGTACTTTTTCACAACGATATTAACAAGACGAACAAGAGAGTACCAACCATGGAGATTTATCTGGGTCTGGGTTCCAATGTCGGGGACCGGTGTGAGAACCTGCGGCGATCCATCGAACTGCTACAGAAAAAGGGCCTTAAGATTGTGCGGATTTCTCCAGTTGTCGAGTCGCCCGCGCTGTTGCCAAAATACGCCCCTGCGGCATGGAACTTGCCATTCCTTAACCTGGCTATCGAATGCGATGCCGAGTGCTCGCCCCAGCAGTTGCGCGAATGGATCACGGAGATTCAAAACAAGCTCGGCCGGACCGACTCGTCACACTGGTCACCTCGTCCCATTGATATCGATATTTTGCTATGGGGTCGCGAGACTATCGCCACCACGGACCTGACTACGCCGCATCCCCAACTACTCAAGCGGGGTTTTGTGCTCACGCCCCTTGTCGCCCTGCGGCCCCGCTTAACCGTCCCCGGGCTAGGTCCAAAAACTATGCTCGAGTGGTCCGGTGAACTGCCTCACCACATCCCCCTCTGGATGGGCATTGTTAACATCACACCTGATTCGTTCTCGGATGGCGGTCGTCATGTGGCCTGGCGCAGTATCGAACCCCACGTGGATGCAATGGTCCAGGCCGGTGTTCACATTATCGATGTGGGTGCCGAATCGACCCGTCCGGGTGCAACGCCGGTAGGGCCAGGCGATGAATGGTTGCGCCTTGAGCCAATCCTGGAGCATCTCGTCGACAAGTATAAAGCGCCTCTGATATCAACACTGCTAAGCGTAGATACCTATCACCCGGAAGTCGCCGCAAAGGCCCTGGACGCCGGTGTGGATATTATCAACGACGTCAGTGGACTCACATCGCCAGCAATGATCGACCTGGCCAGGTCCAGTGACAAGGAATGGATAGCCATGCATCAACTCACCTTGCCCGCCGATCGTGGTGTCACATTGCCACCGGATCGTGATCCTTGTGAAGAGGTCGAAAGGTGGCTGCTTGAACAGATCGAGGTCTGGGACAAGGCGAATCTGGATCTGAACAAGATCATCTTCGATCCGGGTATCGGTTTCGGTAAAGACGCACTGCAGTCCCTGGAACTGCTGCGCCACGCAAGCCGCTTCAGAAAACATGGTCTGCGTGTATTAATCGGGCATTCGCGCAAATCCTTCATGAAGAGTTTTTCTTCTCTTGAAGAACACGACAAGGATCTGGCAACCATCGGCGCCTCACTCAAACTCTGTGAACAGGGCGTGGATATCATTCGCGTCCATAATGTCCCTGCTCACCTGTCTGCGTATCGGGGATGGTCTCACCTGATCGCCGAACCGGATCAACCGGACCACCACACCAGCGGCAAGGTCCAGTAACGCAAGCCCGATGTTTCGGTGGATGCTGTCCGATCGGTGGGTAGCAGCAGTGACTCCGCGTCAGACTGGCCGGGTATGCCTGAAGGCTGTCACAGTGACGTAGGCCAGCAGAAGACTCAGCATCGCCAGTATCCCGGGTACCCAGCGTAAATCTGTATCTGTAGCTTTGTGGTAGGCGAAGGTTGACTGTGTAAGCCAGTTTCCGAGTTGCTGCGGCGTCTCCGGCCGAAAATAGTCAAACCGGGTTTCCCGGGCCAACTGCTGGAGATAGCCTTCACGCAGCGAGGAAAGATGTTCTGTCCCTTCAGCGATTCTTCTTGCAACATCGGACATATCGACTCCGACCATTGGCTCAGCCTCCACATTTGCACCGCGACCAAGACTGTAGGTATCTACCTGCAACACTTCCCTGGCAGTCCAGTTGCCCACCACCTTACCCTCGTAATTGAGTCTTGGTATCGGCGTCGGGTTTGAACCGCCTATGCCTATAATTGCACCGCTGATTTCGCCGGGGGTGCCAGAATATTGGGGTCTGTATTCCGGGTGGACAGGTGGCGCCTCATGCCCGTCACTCAAGAATATTACGCGCGTTTCCTTACCCAGCGAACTGGCGAGAGAAAGGCTCGAATACAAACCCTTGGCGACCTCACTCCGCGCGGCCCACGCCATACGCCAGTCAATCTTGTCCAGCATAGTGGATATCGCCGTGTAGTTATCACACACCTCAACCGGTGAAAAAAGCAGGAAAGACCGGTGCTCGGTGAAGATAGCAAGGCCAATCTGCGAGCCACAGGGAAGCAGTTCCAGAGTTCGGCGCACCGCAGCCTTGGCGAAATCCAGGCGAGTAACCGGCGCGCCATGCAGGGAAGCGTCACTCACGTTCATGCTTTGCGTCACGTCAAATGTAAAAACAAACCGGTATACGTCGCGCTCGAGTTCTGCTGTTGGCCTGCCAAGAGCGGCAAACAGCAGTATTGACGCAATCAGCAAGAGTACCAGCTGTGTATCCAGGTTCATTCTGATTCGTTTCTGTAATTCGGAAAGCAGCGTCACGGCAGTTCTCTGCGTACTGGTGTCGCCGTATTCGCACGGGGGCTGCGCTCCGGCATAATGTCATCTTCACTCCCCTTCTCTTCCAGGTCCGGAAGCAGCGCGAGCGCAAGTTCCAGGTTGTATTTCGCATCCCAATACTGACTGTCCCGGCGCAGCAGTTCGCGATAATTCTCCTTGGCCATTTCAATAAGTGGGATAACAAGATCCCGGTTTGCATCGCCCTCCAATGCAAGTGCCCTGCGCAGGTACAGATTCGCAAGATTGAACCTGACGAATGCTGCCAACTCGGGGTTATCCGGTTCAACTTTTACATAGGCGCGTATGGCTTCCTCAAACTCCCCCAGTTGCTGCAGCCCGTAAGCTGTCGCGAAACGGCCCCGGGCTGAACGCTGGTTAACCTCAAGGAATTCATCACGCTCAAGTGCAGCATTAAATTGTTGGGCACTTGTAACCCGATACAACTCATAAACAATGGCCCCAGACAGCGCCAATGCGAACATTGCAACTGCCAACATCAATCGCCGTGGAGCACTCATCGCCATCGAGTTATCTCCAGCAACTTCTCGGCGATCATCAACAACAGAAGGGCCAGTGCAATACCATAACAGATACCTGAAAAATCGCGTCTGGGCACAAGGACCTTGTAGCGTACTGGGAGGTTCTGCAATCGGTTTACATCGGTAATAGCGCGCTCCAGGGCTTGCGGGTTTTCAGTATCATAGGCCCGATAAGGCGTGTCCATACTCTCGAAAAACTCATGCAGGGCACGTGCCGGTGCAATTTCCCCGGATGCCGGATTGTCGACATCATTCCAGATACCCGGACTATTTCGCGAGCGAATGTAAATCCAGTACAAAACGACCCGATGGCGTTCGAGCAAATTCTCGATTCGCTCGCGGGTACGCAGATCCAGTTTCGCACCGCCATCGGAAATCAGCATCACGATTCGTGACCCTGTGAACGGGCGATTCTCGAAAAACCTGATCGCCTGGATAAGGCCCAAACCCACATCTGTTTCCGAAAGCCCCCGGCCGATATTGCCCGCCTGGATCGCCGCCTGGATTACGTCTTGTTTATCCGTCAGCGGCAATACCTGGATGGGATAGGTACTAAACACCACCATCCCAAACATGTCTTCGCCACGGCTCGCGACGAAGTCCGAGAGCGCACGGCGCGCGACCGTTCCTTTTGAGTCAAAACCTGCTGTGGCCAACGGATCGTTGAAAGTTTGTCCGCCGAAGGGCTGATCCATGCTGCGACTGCGATCCAGCAACAGTACGATGTGTGCACCCGTTCCGATACGTTCCACTTCCTCCGGCGGACGGAAGAGACCACTGATGGCGATAATCAGTATGGCGATCAGCAGGACGGGGACTATCCGTTGCAACACCCCGATAGCCTCGGAAAGCCTGTCACGTGGGATCATCATCAACGAGGGATAGCTGACAGTGTTCTGGCGGCGAAAAATCAATGGTGCCAGGCAGAGCGGCAGCAGCCAGAGCACCCATGGGTATGCTACACCGATGCTCATACTATCCCGCGCTCAAGGGCGCGGCAGCGGCGGCAAAGCTGTACCAGGTTCTGTATCGAGTCCGCATCGGACGCCAGCTCCTGGCGAGGGTCGAAAAATGCCCTCCGCGACTGCATGAATAGTGTCTCTATGAGAGTGTGCAGACTGGCGAACTCGGGATGGTGAACAAAGAACAGCTCCAGATTTCCTGCCAATACTGTCCAGCCAGCAGTCAGATTGAATGCCCTGTGCAAACTACGTAAGGCGTCGCGGTAACGGGCATCGGTGAAGGGCTTCCGTTCGAGTTTCTTGAGATGGCGAAAGGTGACGGCGAATGGCCTCTTGCGACGTGCGAGAAAGGGAATTCCCCAGCAGGCATAGGCCAGATAAAGCAATGTTGCTAGCAAGCAAACCGATAGCCCGATTATTCGATGGATGTGTGGTGTGACCGGCATCGTGACTGGCGGATGATCGGGGCGCAGGCCGGAGACAGTCGCCGAAGCGTCGATACCGCGCGGTGCCAGGGGGTTCACTGAAAAACTCCACTCGGGCAACAGCAGTGGCAGGATGCGCTCCCCATTCCCGATCGAAAGTTCCAGGGACGGGATAACTATGGACTCCAGCTGCTCCGCCCGATAGAAGGTCTGATAGCCAAGCAGAATCTCGTAGCTTGTCGTGCCCCCACTGTGCCGGGTGCGTACGACCGGTGTGAGTATCTCGATCCCTCTGCTTAACTGGCCTGCTTCGGGCAGCGATCCTTCATCCAGTTGATAGGGAGTGGCGAGTTCGAGATTGATCTTTTGTTGTAAGGTGTCACCAATCACAT
>JAOTTU010000095.1 GCA_029864225.1 Gammaproteobacteria bacterium
GTCCGGGTGCGGCGGGTTTCCGGGCGCGCTGTGATTGCGGCATGGCGGGTTCTCTCGCAAGTTGTACAACTATTGTACTATATATTATCGGTGAATGTGTTAATCTTGTACATAGACAGATAAAAGGTGTCAGGAACCTTTTTTATGCACATAAAAACAGGAGCAATAAAGGTTCCTGACACCTTTTCATCCATGTCTGCCTGCAAGCTAATCGCATTGTCGCTGCTGGTCCTGTTGACGGGGGCCTGTACCGGAATCCCGGAGCATGTGTCACCGGTAACGGGATTCGATGCCAGTCGTTATCTGGGGACCTGGTATGAGATCGCGCGGCTTGATCATTCATTCGAGCGCGGGCTGGAGCAGGTCACGGCCGAATACAGTTTTCGCACAGACGGGGGTATCCGGGTAGTCAACCGGGGCTTTGATCCCGCCGGGAATCGCTGGAAGGAGGCGGAGGGGAAGGCCTATTTCATCGGGCCCAAGGATGTCGGGAGATTAAAGGTCTCTTTTTTCGGTCCGTTTTACGGCGCCTACAACATTATCGAACTCGACAAACAGGATTACCGCTATGCCCTGGTGTGCGGTCCGAACAAAAAGTACCTCTGGATACTGGCCCGGGAGCCGTCGCTCGACAAGGCAACAATGGATCGCTTGACGAATAAGGCCGCCGCCCTCGGCTTCGATACAGAGCAGTTGATCTTTGTCAGCCAGACCACAGCGGCACCCAAGGCCGGGACGGAGTGATGGCTGTCAGTCCTCGCTGATCAGTTCCTTGATGATATAGCCGCCCGATTTTTCGTCCAGCTGCAAGGTGAGCAGCTTGCGCGCCTGCGCCTCCTCCAGCAGTTGCCCGAAGGTGCGAAAGCCGTGATAGGTCTCGTCGAAACCCGGATTGCGGCGTTTCAGGGTCTGCTTGACCATCGATCCCCAGACCTTTTCCTGTTCGCCGCGTTCCTTGAGCAGGGCCTCGACCGTTTCCAGTACCAGATCCAGTGCATCCTGCTGCTTGTCCGCCTCCGACTTTGCCGTGGTTTTTTTACTGGCCTTTTTCGTGGTGGCCTTGCGTCGTCCCCGGCGCGGCTTGCCGGACTCTCGCACCAGGTCATCGTAGAAGATGAACTCGTCGCAGTTGGCCATCAGCAGGTCGGAGGTCGCATTCTTCACGCCGACCCCGATGACCACCTTGTCGTTCTCGCGCAGCTTGCTGACCAGGGGTGAAAAGTCCGAGTCCCCGCTGATGACCACGAAGGTATCGAC
The DNA here is from genome assembly GCA_029864225.1 of Gammaproteobacteria bacterium. GTDB lineage: Bacteria > Pseudomonadota > Gammaproteobacteria > UBA9214 > UBA9214 > CAMYJZ01. The sequence goes on from JAOTTU010000095.1 coordinate 1,258, forward strand.
ATGCGACTTGGTGTAACAAAGGTCGAGGGCGTCGACGACCATGCGGATGTCGGCGGAGTTCTTGCCCGACATCCGCACGTGGGGGATCTCGATCAGCTCGAAGGCCGCCTCGTGCATGGGCGCCTTGAATTCCTTGTAACGGTCCCAGTCGCAATAGGCCTTCTTGACGACGATATTGCCCTTGAGCAGCAGGCGTTCCAGCACCTTCTGTATGTCGAAGGCGGCGTACTTGGCATCGCGCACGCCCAGGGCGACGTTCTCGAAGTCGCAGAACAGCGCCATGTTGCGGGTTTCAGTTTTCTCGTTCATGTTTATCCTGTGATTAATAAGGCGTCAGGTCACTCACCTGTGTCATAACAGCATTCTGACTGATGCCCAAGAAGGCCTTGATCTTTAAGTTCTGTTAAATCCTCTTAAAGAATCATTCAACCTGCCTACGTTGTTGATACATGTCCGCGATGGTCAGCACAGTACGGTATTATGGAAAGCCAAGGCCTGATTCTCCTCTCTTTATCAATAGGTTGTCTCGCAGCACCATTGTAACAAGAGACGTTGAGTCAGGCCTCTTTCTTTCAGCTAAGTGGGACAGCAGTGGAGTGCCCCCTTTTTCAGCCTGATAATAAAACTGTCCCCTAGCCTTGCCTGGCCATGATTCCTGCCCTCTGCCACACTAATCGTTATGAAGGCGATGATCATGGACCGGGTTGTCTCGCTGCTGGAGGACGAGGCGCCGCTCAAGCTGGTGGCGTTGCCGGACCCGGAACCGGCAGCGGGGGAGGTGCGCATCCGCGTGTCCGCCTGCGGGGTCTGCCACACCGAGCTCGACGAGATCGAGGGTCGTACCGCGCCGCCCCGCCTGCCGGTGGTGCCTGGTCACGAGGTTATCGGCCGGGTGGACCGGCGGGGTCCGGGTGCCAATCGCTTTGAGGAGGGCGCGCGGGTGGGCGTCGGCTGGATTCACCATTCATCCGGTGTGCCTGACGAAAACCTCGACCCCGGGTTTGCCGCGACCGGCCGCGATCACAACGGCGGTTATGCCGAGTACCTCACTGTGCCGGAGGACTATGCCTGTCCGATCCCGGACGTGTTCAGCGACGCCGAGGCCGCGCCGCTGTTGTGTGCCGGCAGTGTCGGCTACCGTTCCCTGAAACTCGCGAACCTGACCAACGGCGATGCACTGGGCCTGACCGGCTTCGGCGGTTCGGCGCATATCGTGCTGCAGCTGGCGCGACACCTGTATCCCGATTCACCGCTCGCCGTGTTCGCGCGCGACCCGCAGGCGCGTGACTTTGCGCGGGAACTGGGGGCGGACTGGGCCGGCGATACCACGGACCGGCCGCCACAGCCCCTGCGGGCGATCATCGACACCACGCCGGCCTGGAAACCGGTGGTGGCGGCCCTCGCCAACCTGCGTCCGGGCGGCCGCCTGGTCATTAACGCCATCCGCAAGGAGGACGCCGACCAGGGTGAACTGCTCGGCTTGCGCTATCACGAGCACCTGTGGATGGAAAAGGAGATCAAGTCGGTGGCGAATGTCACCCACGGCGACATTGCCGAGTTCCTGCCGCTGGCCGCACGGATACCGATTCGCCCGGCCGTTGAAACCTACCCCCTCGAGGAGGCCAATCGCGCCCTGCTGGAACTGAAGCGCGGCCCCGTGCGCGGCGCGAAAGTGCTTATCCTGTAGGGGAAGGATACCCTGGCGCCTGTTTGTGGCTGGCCTGCGCCGTGAAATTGCAGGGTGCGTTCCACGCAGCGTCGCTCTGCAGGAGGCATCCCAGGGGCGCGATTTATTCAGATTTCACGAATTCCAGGAAGTAGTTGGTTCTCAGTAAGGGTTTGTCGGCTACCAGCCGGAAGCCGGCCTCTTTCATTTCCTGAATGGTCTGGGCCTTGTTGGTGCGCACGTGGCCCAGTACCCAGCGCGAGCTGATACGTGGGTCGCGGCGGAAGTCGATAATGATGACGCGTCCGTCGCGACGCAGCGCCTGGTGCAGGGAGGCCAGGGTCTGGCGCGGATATTCGAAATGGTGGTAGGTGTCGGTGATGAAGGCCAGGTCGATGGCGTCCGCCGGCAGCCCGACATCCTCGGGCGTGTTGACGATGCCCGTTACGTTGGTCAGGCCCTGCTCGCGGCAGGTGCGCAGGATGTTGTCGATGAAGGACTTCGAAATATCGATGGCATAGACCGTGCCTCCCGGTTCGACCCGGGGTGCAAACAGGCGGGTGAACAGGCCGGTGCCGGCGCCGATGTCGGCGACCGCCATGCCGGGACGCGGCGCACTGGCCTCGACGATGGCATGGCGCTTGTCGTAGACCTCGCGCCCGGGCCGCTCGAAGGTGTTGACCCAGCGTTGCCAGTCCGGGTCCACAAAGTGGCGGTTGATGCCCGGGCGGACGCTCTGTTCCTGGGCGGCGGCAGACCAGGCCAGGCACAGGCTGCAGAGCAGTAACAGGAAGGACAGCTGGCGGTGTTGCGTTCTCATGGCCATCACCTGATAAATGTATCCGGCCTCTTTTTTACCCATCGCTCACTCCATGCGCCGGCCGCAGGCCTGGCAGTGCTTCCCGTGTACGTGGGTCAGCTCATTGCAGCTCGCGCAGCTGCGGTATTGATCGGCACCGCAGGCCGTGCAGTAGCGGCTGCCCGCCGGCAGGTTCAGGCCGCAGTCTTGGCACTGCCCCCGGGCGATGCGCCGCTGCATCAGCTTCTCGTGGGAAAAGAGCTTGCGCTGGAACAGGACGATCAGCGCCAGCGCCGCCAGTACGGCCGCGGCGATCACCAGGTAATGCCAGATCGCCACGAGCTTGATCGATTCGAGCAGTTCGACGACCTGCCTGAGCAACTTCCATGGCAGGATCTCATAGGCCAGTTCGACCAGCTTGAAGAACGCCGGAATCAGCGCGACCACCAGCAGGTGCGAGGACACCAGCGTCTGGAAGGGCCGGTTGCGGGCGATGCTGCGCGCGTTCCAGGCGTACAAGACCAGAAACAGCGGCAGCAGGAACAGCATGTCCATGCCGAACTGCCTCACCGGGAACCAGAAGTTAAGCCGGCGCAGGTCCTCGCGCAGGGCCGTGCGCTCGCCCTCGGTGACCCCGGCCACATGCACATACAGGGTGCGCACGCGTTCGTTCTGCTCGATCGCCTCGGTCAGCCGCGACTTGCGGCCCACCAGTTCCTCCATGGCAGCGGTCTTTTCGGCAAGCGCCTGGCGCAGCGCCGCTACCCGCGCTTCCTCCTTCTCTTTGCCGGCGATGTCCTCGAGCAGGGCGGTGTCATAGGTGCCCTTGAGGCGTGCCAGCTCGGACCGCAGGTCGCCCAACTCTTTTTCCAGCGTGACCAGATCGCCCAGCTGGCGGGACAGACCCGGATCGTCGCGGATGGTCCGGTAGGCGCCGATCAGCGGCGCACACTGGGCATGCAGCGGCTTCCGTTCGGCGCGCTCGTCCGGTCGGGTATGGCTGGTTCGGAACGCCGACACCGTGCGCGCGAGTTGCTCGAGCTGGTTGGTCGGATTCCATTCCTCATCCAGCACGATATCGCGACACAGCGCCGGGATGTGTTCATCGGGTGCGGTCAGCTGTGCGGTGTGTTCCCAGACACCAATGAAGATCGATTCCAGGATGAAGAAATCGAGAAACAGGATTATCACCAGTGACGCTCGGCTGATCGGCTGGTTGTCCAGGCGGGTCAATCGCTGTTGGAAGCGCTGTACCCTTTCTCCAAGTGTGCCGAACATGGCGGTTTTCTCCTGTGGATGCGTCCAGGGAGAATAAATGCACTTTTCCCCCAAGTCGACAGCGGGGTGCCTGGTAACAACCTGTTTTTAGCCCGGGTACAGGCAATAGAATCGCCCTTTATGTGTGACAAAATCAGCGTCAGCTTCCCCGTCAGGTAGACAGTTCAAAAGCAGGGTTACTCGGGTTGCGGTGTGTCTGGACGACGCGTGGCTGGCTATCCGGTGCATCATGCAGCCGGACCTCGTTGTAGTGTTACTCCGCTGGCAGACGATCTCGCGAACCTCGGCGAGGTTGCGGAACAGGTACAGGTTGAGCACCTCGTTGCGCATGCGTCCAAAGAAAACCGGGGTCAGATCCCGATATACTCCAGTTATTAGGAGAAATCGGGATCTGACTCCCTTTCTTCTTGCTGTTCCCGGATTTCCACGCCTCTACCCGGTCCCCGATTTCATATCGGTGCGTTATTGAACGGCGCCATCATGGCGTCCAGTTCGGGGATGGCCTGTCTCAGCAGATCAAGGGCGGCTGGCCTTGCCTGCATATCCAGTGCGTAGCGAGTATCCGGGGCGCACACGATGAGCGCAACCGGTTCGATTTTTCCATGCATTCGACAGAGAGGGTCGCTTTTGTCGTAGCGGAAATCGACAGATTCGATCGCGATGAGCATGCATCTCGAGTCACTGAATATCTCACTGGCGCGCAAGGTCTCCATTTATCGAGCAACGGCACGCATTTGTTTTAGCCCCTGCCAAATTGAGGGTGACAGCAGCAATCCCGCGGCGAGATAGAGCATCTGCAAGGGAATAAGCCGTAGGTTTCCACGGCTGTCCAGTTCAAAGGTCTCCTCGACGAAATCCGGGACGATGCCAACCGTCGCCTCCCTGGCAGTGGAGAGGATGCCCGCCACGGGTCCGACAACGGCCCATAATTGCCCTGTGTCAGCCGGGTCGCCGAGACCGATACGAACATTCAAACGGACGTCCCGCTTGTGAATGGCATGCCAGACATCCCTGATGAATCGGGTGACCCGGCGGCGAAACGATTTCTGCCGGACAATGGCAAAGACAGGGTGCTTTTCCCGGGATGAACGCTCAAAGCGGCCGGCTGGTTGTGCCCTTTCTTCGCCTTCCGGAGTGGGTGACTCTGGTTTGGACGCGGGAAGCCGGATGCGGACAAGGCCGAACAACCAGCGCAACCGGACATCGCCCTGGAACCCCTGCTGCCAGGACATCCGGTACGTCAAGGTAACGGGAACCGCCAACAGGGCGATTGATAACAGCAGGAATGTCACCAGTCCGATCAGCATTGAACTCACCACCCGTTACGCGCTTGCCTTTGCGGATACCGTCTTGCCGATGGCTTCGGCAATCTTCTCCAATGCCGATGCCGTACCGGACTTGATGGGTTCGACCCGCACCCCGTCCGCATTGATGATGATAAGGGCCACCGGTTTGACACCCCCGCCGCCCCCGGTGCCACCCCCCTGACCGCTGCCTTTTTTTGGCTCGGTGCCCTGGCCGCCGCCGACGCCAAACCCGAAACCGACACTAACGAGTGGAATCAGGGTATTGCCTTCGACCGTGATGGGCTCACCCACGACCGTCTTGGTGTTGAGCATGCGTTCAATCTCCCCAACCGCCTTGTCGAACAGCTTCTCGATGTCTTCCATAGCCGCCTCCTGTTCCAGGCCATGCCCTGCGTGTCTGGATTTGTTGATTGGCCGGTGCCTGATAACTGTGCCGTCAATAAAATGCCGCTGACATTCACCGGGTTCCCTGCTTAACACCTGTTGCGTGCGCGTCGTGGCAGCATTTAATGAGCGGTAAATCTATAGTTAACCATAGCAGGTGAGTCGAAGGAGTGAGCCCATGACTGTAGGGAAAACAGGATCTGCGACCCGTTTGATCATTGCTTCCGCTGCCGGCCTCGGCTTCTTCGCCGGGATCATCTTCTGGCCTGCGGGGCGCCTTGCCTGGATCGAAGGCTGGCTCTACTTCGGGATTGTCACGACGAGTCTGCTTGTCAGCTTTGTCTATCTCCGGTGCGTGAATCCGGAGGTCATCGAACATCGGCTCCGCCTGGGCAAAGGCACCAAGTCCTGGGACAAGCTATGGAGTGTTTTATTTACGCCGGTTTTCCTGGCGATCTACGTGGTCGCGGGATTCGATGCCGTGCGTTTCGAATGGTCAACCATGTCCCCGTGGCTATGGCCCCTGGGGTTGGGGCTGTGGCTGCCGGGTTACGTCCTGTTTGCATGGGCCATGGGAGTCAATCCCTTCTTTGAGAAAACGGTCCGGATCCAGACCGAACGGGGACACCGTGTCATCGACACTGGTCCGTATGGTTTCATCCGCCATCCAGGATACCTGGGGTTCTTTGGCTGGGGCCTGTCCACCCCGCTGTTCCTGGGTTCCTGGTGGGCATTTATCCCCGCACTGTTGTCGGTTGCCGCCATAGTGATCCGAACCGCGCTGGAAGACCAAACGCTGCGCGAAGAACTCACCGGCTACCGGGATTATGCAAACAGGGTACGTTATCGGCTGATCCCGGGAATATGGTGAACAAATACCCTGGCGCAGAAGGAGTTGACAGGTTCTGCATACGATCCAGGCAGCCGTATACGGAAAGGAAAATGATCGTAGCCATAACAATCAAGTGGTCAGAGTACTTGTATAGGTTCAAGTACAGAAATCACGAATGTCGCA
>JAOTTU010000096.1 GCA_029864225.1 Gammaproteobacteria bacterium
TGATTGATTCACGGAATCACAGCATCAGGGTGCTGCATCAGGTCGTTATATTACAAGGGCAATATCAGGGCAGCCGGGATGCGGAACGCGTTAGAGAGCCACTCGCTTACTGGCCCGGTCGACTAATCCAAATGTACTAGCTCCTAAGTGCTAATGTGCCTGATGCGGATTTGCGCTAGTTTAGGAAGTGCCAAAGGCAGTTTGTTTTTTTCATAGTTATGACTCCCTCACGGCGGCCTCCACGGCCGCCGTTTTTTTTGCCATGATCGGTTTTATTGTATAAGTCCCGATACTTTGACTACATTTTATATATAAGGAAGCTCTGATTAATTATTATCCCGTCATCCCGGCGAAGGCCGGGATCCAGTAACCGACTAAATTTTATGAACTGGATTCCGGCACTTCGCTCCGCTCCGGCCGGAATGACGACACATCAGAGGTGCCATAATAATTAACAAGGTGAATTTCATGCGCTTTTATCTGCAGGACCGGGAGTCATCGGCAGACGCTGTAGTACGGATATTCGGAGAGTTGCTGAGCAGTGCGCAGCATGATCTGACAGAGCCGCAAGCCGATCCGGATGCGGCAGTACACGCAGTGCGCAAGTCCATGAAAAAACTGCGCGCTCTGCTACGGCTGGTCCGTCCTGTCATCAAAGGGAAGGCATTTCGCACTGCCGACCGGGCCGTACGTCGCCTTGCACGCCAGCTTGGGGGTGCGCGTGACAGTACGGTTATGCTTTCCGCTTTCGACCAGCTGGTAGAGCATTTTTCACCCTTCCTGAATGACGCGGCATACACCCCCGTAAGGCAGGTACTTGCAAATCGTTATCAGGTGGCTATTGAGCAGCGCCTGTCCAGTATGGATTACGACAGCCTCCGGTCGGAACTCCATAACCTGGAACGGCTCCTCACGCAGCTGGATCTCGGGGAGTTCTCGGAAAAGAAGCTGCTAGGCAGTGTGCAAAAAACCTACAGGCAGGGCCGCGGTGAACTGGCAGCCCTGCGTGCCGATCCCTCGACAGAACATGGCCACGCAATGCGCAAACAGGCCAAGTACCTGTGGTATCAACTCCGCTTGCTGCGCAAGTCGAATGACATACAACACAAGCAACTGGTCCAGGAATTGAACGAGCTTGGTGAAATACTCGGACACGACCACGACCTGGCAGTTCTCTCTGATACCCTGCAGAGACAACCCGATATCTGTTGCAATGCAATCAGGTCCGAGCTTGTCACCGGTTTGATCGAGACACGGCGTGTTGCCTTGTTGTCGGCGGCACTGCGCCTGGCTGATAAAATCTATGCACAGAAGCCGAAACGGTTTTTATCGGGGCTCAGGAACCTTACCGTTACCGCCCCGCGGTAATGGAATCAGAGTACTCACCTTGACCTTCTGCCATATGTGGATTGCCGACTACGGATTTTCTTCATCCGACTGGCATCCAGAGGATATCAAGGATTGGACGGCGCAACGCAGTAGTCCGATGTCGCCACCGGTGCTGTCCCACGGCTGCAATATCTTCTTCGACTGGGTCACGCTGGTCGGCTGTGATCATGCTGGGGGTCGAGCCCAGTCTGTATATCGAGAAGCCGCTTCCCGTGGACAGCGGCAACGACGAGTACGGTATCTGTTTTGATACGGTAGATGAGGCGATAGCTGTATACGAACAGCTCGCGTACTGATTCATCACCAAGTTCGGGAACAATGCGGCCGATTTCGGGGAATGCAGCTAATTTGCGGGAGGCCTCGATGATCCGGTGGACCACGGCCGCAGCATAGGCACTGGAGTCACGGGCAATGTACTCGGCGATGGCCTCGACATCATCGAGGGCCTCGGGTGACCAGCCTACCCGGCGGTCCACTTGGAAAGTCGTTGCTCAGCGTCTGCCTGGGAGACGGTGCCCTGTTTGTCGGCGGCTTCGATGCCGCGTTGTATCTTCTCGATCACATAGAGGTGGTACTGGATGTCTTCCAGGGTGCACTCATCGGGCAACTTTTTAAGCAGGGCTTCGACTTCTTGTTTGGCAGCACTCATCGGAGGTCTCCAGGCTATTAATTGACATTATAGCGCCTATTCGCGGCCGGAGTTACAAGCGAACGATGATAGAATGATGCGGATTAATTCCTATGCAAAGGTCGGAAAAAAGGGACATTCTGGTTTTTGGGCCCACCTGGCGGTGGACCTTCACCATTTGGCGCGCCCGACAGGATTACTCGCCGCTTCGCGGCTCGCCCTTCGGGCCGCCGTCGCTTTGCGACGACGTTCTGCGCCGCCTGCGGCGGCTTGTCGAACCTGAGGTTCTCACCCTGCCGGGCAAACGAAAAAGGCCCACCTGGCGGTGGACCTTCACCATTTGGCGCGCCCGACAGGATTCGAACCTGTGACCCCTGCCTTCGGAGGGCAGTACTCTATCCAGCTGAGCTACGGGCGCCTGCTATTGACTTTCTCGCGGGTGGGCAAGAATAACTCTATACACCGGTCAGGTCTACGGTCTAATGTAGTTGTTTTTACAGGTATTCCTGCCAATTTAACGTGTTGGGCGTTTCCAGTATAATTCGGCACCATTCACATCCCGGAGCGAACGCCTCCTTTCCGGCGAACGGCAACCATGGTGGTAGACAAGCCGGAGTGTCAGATTCTATTTTAACGAAATCAGGAGAAGACTTTGAGTAGCAACGATAAACAATTTGCGACGGCCTTTATAACGGTGCTGGGCGGCCTGACGTTGCTGGTGATCATTCTGTTCTTTATCGCCAGTTATCTCACCAAGGATGTTTCGTCCTACAAGGATGAGGAACTCACTCTTAGCAACATCGAGCCTGTGGGCAAGGTCAATATCGATGATGGGTCCGTTCCACAGGCAGCCGCGACACCAGCAGCAGTGGTCGCAGAAACAGCTGGTGCCGTACCCGTGGCTGCCGCGGAACCGCTGTCAGGCGAGCAGATCTACCAGAGAAACTGCATGGCCTGTCATACGGCCGGAGCTGCTGGTGCACCCAAGCTCGGCGATGTCGCTGCCTGGGCGCCACGCATTGGCCAGGGCATGGACACCCTCATGGCCCATGTCACGAATGGCTTGAATGCTATGCCGCCGAAGGGGCTGTGCATGACCTGTTCCGAGGCCGAACTGAAGTCAGTGGTTGATTACATTATCTCTCAGAGTCAGTAAGTTATCTGACAACTTAAATATAAATGGCTGCCAATTGGCAGCCTTTTTTTCGCGCCTGCGAGGCGCTCCTTTCTTTGTCGGGTAGAGCCAAATCTCTACCAAGGCCATTATGGGCCGCGATCCCTTCGGGATCTCTAAGGAGGGAGAGGTCCATACCATCTCCTACAAGATAGATGGGTATGCGGGTTTATTGCGCCTACAAGGCGCTGCTGTGGACCGGTCAGGCGATCTGTTCCTTATAAACGGAACTGACCTCGGAAGCATTTACCTTGTTGAGCACTTGCTCGATTTCGTTAACAGGCAAAGGTGGGGTGATCAGGTAGCCCTGGATTTCATCACAATCCAGATTGCGCAGGTAATTAAGCTGGGCCTGCGTCTCCACGCCCTCGGCTACGACCTTCAGACCCATGTTATGGGCCAGCGCAATGATGGCGCTCACAATGGACGCGTCATCCGAGTCCGTCGTGATGTCGCTTACAAAAGAGCGGTCTATCTTCACGGTGCTGATGGGGAAGCGCTTCAGGTGGTTGAGTGAAGAATAACCGGTACCGAAATCATCAATGGAAATCTTGATGCCGAGTTCACTAATGGAAGTCATGGTGTCGGCAGCGGCGTCGATATTATCCATGATGGTGCTTTCCGTAATTTCTAGTTCAAGGTATTGGGGTGATGCACCGGTTTCGTTGAGTATTAACTGTATCTGATCGAGCAGATCCCTTTGCTTGAACTGGATTGCCGAGAGATTGACCGCAATACTTATGTCACGATAACCCGCATTCTGCCACTTGATGTGCTGGCGACAGGCATCGCGGAGCACCCAGTTTCCCATTTCGATTATCTGGCCTGATTCCTCAGCGAGTGCAATGAATTCACCGGGGAGCATCATGCCCAGCTCCGGGTGTTGCCAGCGTACCAGGGCTTCCATGGACTTGATCTTGCCAGTAGTCAGGTCCAGCTTGGGCTGGTAGTACAGCTCAAGCCCGTTATTCTCTATTGCACGGCGCAGGTCGTTTTCAATCTTGAGGTTCCTGAGCGAGGCACTCTTCAGACTCTCATCATAGAACTGGTAGCTGTTATGGCCGTTGCATTTGGCATAGTGGAGTGCCAGACCGGCATTTTTCAGTAGAGTATCGGCGTCCTGGCCATCATTTGGAAAGGTGCTGACGCCGATGCTGCACGACATATGGATCTCGTGCTCATCGATATCAATGCGCCTGGTCAGCGTATCTATAATACGGCCGATGACAATATCTGCTGACTTGATGTCTTCCATGTCGGTCAGCAATATGCCAAATTCGTCTCCACCCATGCGATGAATTGAAGTATGGGTGTCATCGCTGGCCATCCGAGTTACTACATCTGTATCACGCAGGGTGTCAGTCAATCGCTGCCCGATGATCCTGAGCAGTTCGTCTCCGATCGTGTAGCCGAGCGCATTGTTAATGCGTTTAAACATATCAAAATCAAGCATGAGAACGGCGAAATGCTGATTGTTCTTGAGTGAGGCCGTTATGGCAGCGCCTACTCTTTCGTTCAGGAGGCTACGGCTTGGCAGTCCGGTGATGCTGTCATGGTCGGGCAGGTTCCTGTTGGCTTCCAGGGAGGATTCAGGTTTACCAAGCAAATACAGGTCATCAGCGGAAACATCGAGCCACGAAGTTACTTGGTTACGACCCGAGTCTTTGGAGAAATACAGTGCCTTGTCTGCCTGGTCTATCAATTCAGCCAGATCTTTAGCGCCCTGATCTATCGATGCAACACCAAAGCTTGCGGTGATCGTAACACCGGACAAGCCAATGGTCTCGGAAAACTCCAGCGATTCAATGTGGGCGCGTGCCCGTTCGGCCGTCATCAATGCCTGCTTGAGGCTGTTTCCCGGCAGTGCGATACAGAATTCCTCGCCGCCATAACGGCAAATGCTGTCCGAGCCCCGCATGGTGGATCGCAGTGATTGGGCGACCTGATTGATGACATCATCGCCCACGCTATGGCCGTGGTTGTCATTAATCGCCTTGAAGAAGTCTATATCCGCCATAATGCAGGAGAAATTGCGCTGCTCCTGTATGGCTGACGTGTATTCTTTGCCGCTAATTTCAAAAAACGAACGGCGATTCAGGCAGTCGGTCAGTGGATCGCGCGTGGCAAGCACCTGGAGCACTTCATTCTGCTCGGTAATTTCATCGCGGGATTGTTGCAGCAAACCGAGCATTTTATGCAACTCGTTATTCTTCTCTTCAAGCTTGGTGACGTCATCGAAAGTGGCCATTACACCACGTCCCTGTCCCTTCTCGTCGAGAATGGGTGCACTGTTGACCATGTAGGTTTTCTTCGAACCATCGCTGTGTGCAATCCTGAGTTGTGCGCCGGTTTGGGGTTTACCGAGCCGCACCGATGCATCCCAGGGAAGTTCAGTGTCACCGCTGTCGGGAAGCTCCCAGTCGAAGGAGGATGCCTTCTTGCCGATCAATTCCTTTTCGCTTTTCCCGACACTGTTTGAGAACGAGCTGTTGGCCAGGAGTATTCTGTCTTTGTGGTCTACCAGGAGGACACCTTCAGCCAATGCATCAAGTGCATATTTCACGCGTTCCGGTACCGCCGAGGACGGGTCCAGGCGTTCGAGTATCTTTCTTATGAGCAGGGTAAAGATTATGAATCCCGAGATGGTAACGAAAGCGATCATGGTCACCAGTGGGTTTATATCGATGCCAAGCAGGCTGAATTCATAGATCGGTGCAAACTCGATTTCGACGATTCCCCATTTATTTGTGTTCTGGAAAATAGGTACGTGAATGCGGTTAGGTGTTGATATTTCGGATGCGTCGACATCGTGTTGCCGGCTGAAGTTCCCCGCATGCGCCACGGTAGTTCCATCTGATTTCCGTAGTATTGCCGCAATAATATCATTATTCCGGTCCACCAGAATCCGCATGCTGGCAGAGATTGATTCGTAGTCGTACTTCTGTGCCGCGAGGGAATACTGGACAGTGAGTGACTCTGCGAGGTTCGTTCGACCCTCGATAACCGCTTTTTTATTGTCCGGTACAAGACCTATGAGATCGGCCACGATCAGGATACTGATCACCGACAGTACGAGGCCCAGGCTTATCCGTATTGACGGCGTCATTCTAATCATGGCGAGTATTCCGGGTCTCCCTGGTGCTCTTTCCGCTACTCTCAAACATCTCGTCAATCAGGTCATTTTTATCATCATCCATAGTTGTATCGGCAGCTTTCTTGTATTTCTTTCGCGCAGCGGCAAGGACCGGTAATGGATCGAATCCCTTCCATATCGGCATGGAGGACATCATGGTGGCAGCGAGGGCACCCCCGCGAAGTGCCCAGGTCAGGATTCCGGCAGATAATGAAAGAGATGCGCCCCCTGCGTACTTGGACAGCAGCTGCATAATGGGCATATTGGTTTCGTGGCGATTTACGATTTCCAGCTTATACTCGCTCAGCATCTCCAGAATCCTGATTTGCAGATCCGAGACGGTGTCATAGGCCTTCTCGAAGGTATGCTGGGCCAGGCTGACATGAGTCCGGTCAAAGCGGTCATCATGGACCTCGTATAACCTGTCCCTGTAATAGTCATTAACGCCTTGTATTTTGCCCTTTGTGGAGCCGTCCGTAATTTCCTGTATGGAATCAACCGCATTGACCGTGAAGTTGATTTCCGTGGAATTGATGTACAGCAATTCACTTCCAGGATCGGGCGCAGTCGACAGCGTGTCAGGTGTAATCAATGTGCCAATATCAACAGTTGGTTCTGCCTCGGTCGTCGTTGCGCCATCGGCATTGTTGTCGGTCCCGGGAATAGTTTCCGGCAGGTTGCTGACGGTCAGCGTGACGGTGTTGGTTGCTATACCGCCATTACCATCGCTGACCTGATAGGTGAAACTGTCATTACCGATAAAGTTCGCATCCGAGGCATAGCTGAAGGTGCCATCCGCGTTGAGCGTCAAGGCGCCATTGCCCGGACCCGTGATGAGGGTCGCAATCAGTGCATCACCATCGATGTCATAGTCATTCGCCAATACCCCGGTTGTCAGCATGTTGAGGGTGCTGCCTGTAATAACCGAGTAGCTATCGTCATTGATGACGGGTGCATCGTTGACGCCGGTAATAGTGACGTTGATGTCGTGGGTGGTGCCGTCGAGGCTGGTAATGGTGACAACATCAGTAAGGCTTTCTGCGACACCGAGGCCTTGGATCGCGGCTTGGCTGTTGTCCGCCGCATAGGACCAGTTACCGGCAGTATCGATGGTGAGCAGGCCGTAAGTTCCGGAAAGTGTGCCGGCAATGAAACTGGACTCTCCGCTGTCGGGATCGCTGACCGTCGATGTGCCGCTGGCTGTGAGGTTGCCTGCGACGACGCCGGTGTCTTCGCTGACGATGCCCGAGTCGACGCCACCGAATACGGCGGCATCACTGACCGGGTTGACAGTAACGGTGAAGGTCTCGATGCTGCTGTTAATCCCGTCACTCACGGTGACTGTAATCAC
>JAOTTU010000097.1 GCA_029864225.1 Gammaproteobacteria bacterium
CACGCTGGCTAGAAGGCTCCATCACTGCCGTGATCTCTCGGAGAACGAACCGTTCGATTTCATCACTTGGTTCGAGTACACGCCATCTGATGAGGTGAGGTTCAACAATCTGCTTGCTGCATTGCGTGCTATACCTGAGTGGCAGTATGTTGAACGAGAAGTGGACATCCGGCTCGAGCGTGATCAGGTCTAACCCTTCGTTGCAGCGAACGGCCTTCGACCGCCGCTGAACTCGATCATTACGAATGACCGGAGTTGCTGCGTTTGCGACCTTCACTGGAATCCGGGGAATGTCGCTTTCCGGCCGCTACCGGTAGTACATATCACAAGATGGGAACGTCCGGTTGAGCTGGCAGACCAGCTTCGGAAGTTCAGAAGAATACTTTATGCACAATAAAGACCAGATGAGCGGTTTGTGTTTTACTACGCTGAACTTGTGCCGGCATCAGTTCTCATGCGGTTATTCTCAGCACGGTAAAATGCAACAGGTGCGCGCGCCGGATGTTTGGTATTTTCAATAATAGTAAAAAACATGGTTCAAGTGTCAGGCTAGACAATCGGCGGCTCATCATCAAAATCCGGATGGATAGGCAGGGCATCGGCCTGGAAGGCCTCGACGGTGTCCCCCGCCAGCTTGGCCGACTCGAACCGGGCGACATGGAACAGTCCTTCACCCTCGTTGACAAGCGGCAGGTTGGTGCGGCCGATGATGATGCCTGCCGCATGGGCGCGCACCTCCAGTTCCTGCTGACCGAACGGGTCTGCGATCACACCGATAACCTCGTTCCTGCGGACCCGCGCCCCCAGCGGCGCAGTCACCCGCAGGATGCCGCTGCGTCCTGCACGCTCCCAGGTAGTGGCACGGGCGATCAGAGGCTCGGTGCGTTTCCGGAGACGGCTGGATGCCGGCAGCATGCGCAGTTCGCGCATCACCGCAACAATGCCCTTGACGCCGGCACGGATGGAATGCTCGTCGAAGCGCAGCGCCTCGCCGGCCTCGTACAGCAAAATCGGGATGCCGCGCTCGGCGGCCACCTGGCGCAGCGAGCCGTCACGGACATTGGCATTCAGCAGCACCGGTACGTGGAAGGCATGGGCGATGCGCGCGGTCTCAGGGTCATCCAGGTTGGCGCGTATCTGCGGGAGGTTTTCACGGTGCACCGCCCCGGTGTGCAGGTCGATGCCGTAATCGCTCTGGTCGACGATTTCCTTGATAAACAGTTCCGCCAGACGCGCCGCCATCGACCCGCGATCCGATCCCGGAAAGGAGCGGTTTAGGTCGCGGCGATCGGGCAGGTAGCGGGAACGGCTGACAAAGCCGTAGACATTGACAATCGGTATGGCCAGCAGTGTGCCGCGCAGTTTCTTCAGTTGCGGCAGGCGCAGCAGCCGGCGGATGATCTCCACCCCGTTGATCTCATCACCGTGAACCGCAGCGCTGACAAACAGACTCGGCCCGTCGCGTTTGCTGCGAATGACATGCACCGGCAGGGTCATGGGCGCATGCGAGTACAGGCTCGCCACCGGCAGGTCCAGGGTGACCGATTCCCCCGGCGCGATCGCGGTACCCCCGATATGGATGGTCGATCCCGACACGTTTCAGCCCTGGCCCCGGGTCCTTGTATGGTGGGGACGGGCATTACGCGTGATGAATTCGATGATCATGCCCGCAATGTCCTTGCCGCTGGCGGCCTCGATTCCCTCAAGGCCGGGCGAGGAATTGACTTCCATGACCACCGCTCCGTGGTTGGAACGCAGCAGATCCACACCGGCGACATTCAGCCCCATCACCTTGGCCGCACGGACTGCCGTGGAACGTTCCTCGGGGGTGATCTTGATCAGGCTGGCGCTACCGCCACGGTGCAGGTTGGAACGGAATTCCCCCGCCTGTGCCTGGCGTTTCATCGCGGCGACCACCTTGTCACCGATCACAAAACAGCGGATATCCGCGCCACCGGCCTCCCTGATGTATTCCTGTACCAGGATGTTGGCCTTGAGTCCCATGAAGGCCTCGATCACGCTCTCCGCGGCCTTCTGGGTTTCCGCCAGCACCACACCGATGCCCTGGGTCCCCTCCAGCAGCTTGATAACCAGCGGGGCGCCGCCCACCATCTTGATGAGGTCCTCGACATCGTCGGGGCAGTTGGCAAAGCCGGTCACCGGCAGGCCGATGCCCTTGCGGGACAGCAATTGCAGGGAACGCAGCTTGTCCCGGGAGCGGGTGATGGCAACGGATTCATTCAGCGGATAGACGCCCATCATTTCAAATTGCCGCAATACGGCGGTGCCATAGAAGGTGACCGAGGCACCGATACGCGGGATGACAGCATCGAAGCCGCTCTGGTCCTCGCCGCGAAAGTGGATTGACGGTCGCATGGAGGTGATATTCATATAGCAGCGCACCACATCGAGCACCGCAACTTCATGATCACGTGCCTGCGCCGCCGCTATCAGCCGGCGGGTTGAATACAGCTTCTTGTTGCGCGAGAGAATGGCGATTTTCATTTGTTGGCTCCTGTTTTATGGTAACGACCCAGCACATAGGAGCGATCCGGGTCCACGACGAACAGCCCACTCAGGGCAGTCCTGCCGAGCAGCATGCGAAACAGCATGGTGTCGCGGTTGGTGAGCGTCAACTCGAGCGGCACCTGCTGCGGACCGATGCGCACATCCGTGACAATCACAATGCGTTTTTCGCGATGCCCGCCCGAGTCCGTGACCCAGCGCTCGTCCAGTACCGGCGCTTCGCAGATACATTCCATGCGGGTATCGCGCTGGAACGGATGCACACCGAAGCGCACCCAGTGCCGGCTGCCCTTTTCGAAGGGTTCCACGAACCAGGCATGCAGTGCCGATGTACGTGCCCCCGTATCCACCTTGGCCTTGATGTGCTCGATACCCAGCGAGGGCAGAGCGACCCATTCGCGCCAGCCAACGACAAGCCTGTCTTTCGTATCCAAACCCATTCTGTCAGTCCTGTGCCGGTGTGTATAGTTTGCCTGCAGTCAGGTGGCGCGCGAGTCTAGCGCACGTCCCATCCGTATGAACAGTTTTTTTCGAATGGCCAGTCATGACCTCTCAGACAAACGCGTCCGGGGAGCTGGCAGCGAGAGCATCCTGCGCATCAGCATGATCCAGGCCGGGCTGAACAGCAGGGAGACGGCAATGGTGGAAATCACCAGCTGGTAGCCGTATTCCGTGATGGTGTGGCTGTGGATGCCGACGGCAGCCAGGACAAAACTGAACTCGCCGATCTGGGCAAGCAGCGCCCCAGCATACAGCGTTTCCTTCCAGGGATCACCGAGCAGGCGCAGTATCGCGGCGTTGATGAAGGTATTGACCACCAGGATCAGCAGGACCAGGACCAGGATCAGCCCGAGGTTCTCGCGGACAAACTGCAGGTCCAGCATCATTCCCATCGACATGAAAAAGATTGCGACCAGGACCACGCGAAATGGCTCCAGGCTATGATGCACCCAGCGGGTCTCGCGTGCTACCCCGATGATCATGCCGGCCAAAAAAGATCCCAGTGCCGTTGACAGCCCCAACCAGCCGGTCAACAGTGCGATTCCGAAACAGATACTGAGTGCGCCGAAGAGTTGCAGTTCCTCGTCCTGCTTCAGCCAGTTGAGCATGGGCAAGCGGATCTCTTCGCGCACCGACAGGTAGGCGAGCGTGGCGAGGATCACGATGCCACCACACACCTGCAGCCAGATATTACTGTGTTCCCCGCCGCTGCCACCCACGTGGTCCAGGATGATGAGCATGGGTACCACCGCGAAATCCTGTACCAGCAGGATTCCCAGTGCATCCTGTCCGACCGGGGTGTCCAATTCACCCCAGTCACCCAGTATCTTGAGAATCACCGCTGTGCTGCTGAGGCTGATAACGAATCCCAGCATCAGCACCCGGCCGAAGGGCCAGTCCAGCCACGTGCCGACCAGCCAGACGCAGCCGACACTGACCATAATTTGCAGCATGGTACCGACGAAAGAGACCTTCCAGTTCGCTGCCAGGCGCCGGGGTGAGACCTCCATCCCGATGAAAAACAGCAGCAACACCACGCCTACGGCACCGAAGCGTGCCAGTGCCTCGGTATCGTCGAACAGCCCCATCACGCCGGGTCCGATCAGCACCCCGGCGATCAGATAGGCAACGACATAGGGCTGGTTCAGAAAGCGCAGCAGCACACCGAGCGCCAGGATCAGGAACAGGGCGCCGACAATGGATGCCATGGCCGGGTCGAGATGCATGCTGGATTTCCTCGTAAAACATGTTCAATATACCAGTCTGCGGAAAACTACAAGTACGGATAAGGTCAGTTACCAAGGCGGGGGAGAAGGGTGAGCGTGGTGTCGTTGACGACAACCGGATGCCTGTCGCAGACGCCCGGGTGGTGCACCATCCGGACATTGCTGCCGTGTTGACAGCGTGATGGGATGTGGCCCCGGAATGTCTGCTATCCCGAGTCCTTCCAGTACTGCTCGGTAGTGATGTGGCCCGGGTCGCGACGCTTGTTCTTTTTCAGACCGCGCGCCTCGAGCACCCGGGTGGTATCGCGCACCATGGCGGGGTTGCCGCAGATCATGACCTGCGAGTTCTCCGCGTTCAGCGGGATACCGGCACGCGCCTCCAGGCGCCCGTCCTCGATGGCATCGGGCACGCGCGCCCTGATGGCGACGTCTGTGTCCTCCCGGGACACAAAGGGGATCATCTGGAGCTGTTCCGGATGCTGTTCCAGCAGGGCATTGATCTCGTCCTGGTAGGTCAGTTCGGCCGCGGTCCTGACCGCGTGCACCAGCACGATCTTTTTGAAGCGTTTCCATACCGTAGCATCCCCCAGAATTGACAGGAACGGGCCGATGGCGGTGCCGGTCGACAGCATCCACAGCACCTCCGCTTCAGGCACCTCGCTGAGAATGAAGAAGCCCGCGGGCCGCGGTGCGATATAAACGCTATCGCCGGGTTGCAGTCGGATCAGTTCATGGGTCAGTGGCCCGTGCGGCACGATGATGAAATAGAATTCCAGCAGCGGGTTGTCCGGGCTGTTCACGAAAGAGTAGGGGCGTGCGATCCGTTCACCATCGATGTCCAGGGCGAGGCGGCTAAACTGGCCGGCGCTGAAGGGCGGGATATCCGCCTTAACCTGCAGCGAATAGAGCTCGTCGGTCCAGCGCCGCAGCTTGACGACGGTCCCTTCGATCCAGGTACTCACAAATACCTCACCTGCACCGGTATTTGCCGGCCATTGACATCAACCCGCCGGATCTGCCCGATTGCGATCCCGTCCGCTTGTGCTACACCAATAGCGTGGTCCGTCAGGGCCTTGCCTTTGCTGCGATTCCCGGCGTTTCCTGTCACTGTGACCCTCAGGCAACTGTATAATTGATATTCAAGCAGCAATAATACATCAGCACGCACCTGTATATAGCTGCAATCCGGCCTGCCTGTACTATGCCATCGCCGGGCAGTGCCTGCTTGCCGGGGAGGGCCTCACGGCCCGGCTGGTCCAGGGAACAGTGGTCCATGGCCCGTACACAGCAGGCCAGCACGAAATCTATCCCCATATATGGCTGGAGACGGTGACGCACATGATCGACTACGCTACGCTGCCGCGCCGAGGGAGGTCTCGGTCATTCCCCGGGAACGGGCAGCATGCAGCGCCAGGCAGGTCAACCCGGGTGTCACGCGAATACGGGTCTGGATCCGGCGCGGTTCGCTGCAGGTGTGGCGCTTTATCATGATGCACAAGGCACGCTTCGAACGCGCCCTAACGAGGAAACACTGAAATGGAGAAGATGGCTGGCTGGGAGATGTTGCTGCTGGGGGCAATCGCGCTGCTGGTGTTGCTGTGGGTTGGACCCGGGATCAAGCCGCTTATGGAACAGAGTCGCCAGGCAAAAAACCGGGACTGGGCCGGATTGTTGCTGCCCATCGTGCTGGTTATCCTGTTTGTTTTGTTCCTGATCAAGCTGGTCTGACACCCATGGTGCCTGCATTATCCATCCGCGACCTCAACAAGACCTACAAGAACGGTCACGTGGCTCTCAAGGGCATCAGCCTCGATGTAGCCCAGGGCGATTTCTTTGCTCTGCTTGGCCCCAACGGGGCCGGCAAGTCAACCACCATCGGCATCATCGCCACCTTGATTAACAAGACCAGTGGCCAGGTCTCCATTTTCGGACACGACATCGAGACCGACTCGGCCGCCGCCAAGTCCTGTCTGGGCCTGGTGCCGCAGGAAATCAATTTCAACCAGTTCGAGCCGGTGGTGGAGATCGTCGCCAACCAGGCCGGCTACTACGGGATCGCGCGTGCCGAGGCCTTCGCCCGGGCGGAGCGCTACCTCAAGCAGCTGGGCCTGTGGGAAAAGCGGCGCACCATGGCACGGACATTGTCCGGCGGCATGAAACGGCGCCTGATGATCGCCCGCGCCCTGGTCCATGAGCCACGCCTGCTGATTCTCGACGAGCCGACCGCGGGCGTGGACATCGAAATTCGCCGTTCCATGTGGCAGTTCCTGCGCGAGATCAATGCGGCCGGCACCACCATTATTCTCACCACGCATTACCTGGAAGAGGCGGAGAGCCTGTGCCGCAATGTCGCCATCATCGACGAGGGGGAACTGATCGAGAACACCAGCACCCGGCAACTGCTGAATACCCTGCACATGGAGACCTTCATCCTGGATATTAAGAACCCGCTCGAACGGCTGCCGGAACTGCGTGGGCACAGCGTCCGCCTGATCGACGCGTGTACCCTGGAGGCCGATATCTCCAAGGAGCAGACGATGAACCTGTTATTCCAGGACCTGAGCGCGCATGACATCAAGGTGCTCAGCATGCGCAACAAGACCAACCGCCTCGAGCAGCTGTTCATGCGCCTGGTCGAGGGCAATGACAACACAGGCATTGAAGCATGACCCCGCATCAGAAATTCACTGCGTTCCGGACCATCCTCACCAAGGAGGTGCTGCGCTTCGCCCGCATCTGGCTCCAGACGGTGCTGCCACCGATGATCACCACGGCGCTGTATTTCATCATCTTCGGCAACCTGATCGGCCCGCGGATCGGTGAAATGGACGGATTTGTCTACATGGACTTCATCGTGCCCGGGCTGATCATGATGTCGGTTATCACCAACTCCTACGCCAACGTGGTCTCGTCGTTCTATGGCTCGAAGTTCCAGCGTCACATCGAGGAGATGCTGGTCGCGCCGGTCCCCAACTACGTGATCCTGACCGGCTTCATCGGTGGCGGCGTGGCCCGCGGCCTGACCTGTGGCATTGCCGTGACCCTGGTCTCGCTGTTTTTTACCTCGCTCAACGTCCACAACTTCTGGGTGATGTTCAGCATGATCCTGCTGACCGCGATCCTGTTTTCCCTGGCCGGTTTCATCAACGCGGTCTACGCAAAGAGCTTTGACGACATCTCGATCATACCGACCTTCATCCTGACCCCGCTGACCTACCTCGGCGGCATTTTCTACTCGATCAATATGCTCCCGGAATTCTGGCAGAAGGTCTCGCTGGCCAACCCGATCCTCTACATGATCAACGCCTTCCGCTACGGTTTCCTGGGGATCTCGGATATCCGGCTGGCGGCCTCCTACGCCATCAGCATCGCCTTCATCGCGCTGCTG
>JAOTTU010000098.1 GCA_029864225.1 Gammaproteobacteria bacterium
TGCCAGGATCTGTCCGGCCACATCCATCTGCAACGTCAGCGCGCGCATAACACTGACCGGCAGCGACGGTGTGGCCAGCAGCACCACGGCCGCGGCGCCGTAGGCCAGTGCCGCCAGCCAGGTGTCCATACCGACACTGCCCAGTTCCTCCACCTCCAGGAGTATGACCCGTTCCGGCAATTGTGCCGCAAGCCGCCGGATGGCGTCACGACCGGCAGTGGCATCGTGAAACAACAGCACGGCATCCGCGCCGCCGGCATCGCGATAGGCCTGCAGCAGCAGGCGCAAATGCTGCAGGGTATCCTCAAGCCGTGGGTAGCCGTAGCTTATCGCACCGGTCGGGCAGGCCGTGGCGCAGCTGCCCGCGCCCTGGCAGAGGCTGGCATTGACCTCGATGGTGTCACCCAGAGATGTGATGGCCTCTGTCGGGCAGCTATCGAGGCAACGGGTGCAGGCCGTCATGCCGCTTCTGCCATGGGCACAGATTGTGGGGTCGTAACGGAAATACTGGGGCTTCTCGAACTCGCCTGTCAGCTCGGGCAGTTCGGCAAGTGCGGCCTGCAGGGCAGCAGGATTCCCATCCGGAGCAAAATATCCCGGCGCCAACACTTCGGCATGCAGCAAGGGGGGGCTGGTCAGGTCCAGCACCAGGTCATAGACCTGCGTCTCAGCGACTGTGGATTGCACCTCGAAGTGACCGAGATAGCCGGTCACTACCGGAGGCTTGTCACCTGCTTCCGTGACCAGGCCGGTACAACTTATACCGGTATGGTTGTCGAGTGCTGCTTTGACGCCCCGGATGGCGGCTTCACTGCCAACAACAAGCAGCCTGCCGGCAGACTGATAGGAAACGATACCCGCCGGATGGCGACCGGCATGCCGCGCCGCCGCCAGTGCGGCCGCCCTGGCCTGCCCATCCGGCGTAGTGGCGGACAAGCTGGCTGCCGTATCACGATCACTCCCCGTCACGGAATGCCCCCGCCCGGGCTAGCCCGTGTCAGCTGCGTCAGTGGCATCATCAGCCTCCGTATCCAGCTGCCCGGGGGCTGCTGACTGCGCCTTATCCAGCGACGGATCGACAGGCTCATCCACAAGCTCATCCGCGTCTGCAGAGCGTGATTCCTGTGCCCGGGCATCTGCATGTTGTTGCCTGTTTGTTTCAGCCTCCAGCTCACGCTTCAGCATGCGTTTCATTTCATGGGTGACGATATTGCCAAGACTGGCGAATTGCGTGTAGTCGTCGTCGTAATCGTTCAGGCCGTCAGTAATATTGCAGGCCGGCTGGTTAAACAGTATTCGCAAGGCCTTTTGCCGCAGGCCATCGCTGACACCGGTTGACATGAACGGGGCATAATCGCTATCCGCGTTGAGCGTTTCAAGAGGCGGCATGTCGGCATCCGTTAATTCCTGTTCCGGCTCGTGGGCTTGTGGTACATCCGCTTCCGCTGCAGTCGGTAGCGCTATATCTGCATCGGGGTCATCTGGCTGGGCAGCCTCATCACGTGCCTCAATTTTGCGCCGCGACCAGCGCGCCAGGAAATCCCCGGGGCTTTCGGGGGCTACCTCCTGCCCGGGCTTAGCTGCGCGACCCATTGTCGGCGTCCTTCCAGTCATCCCGCTTGCGCTTCTTGCGTTTCACCGGGATATAGTGTTCCAGTACAAAGTGTTCCGCCCAGCGGTAAAGCTCGGGCGGCATGTCAACAGACTCGACCAACTCGTCAGTCTCCATATAGGAAGTGGCCTCGCCATAACTCAGCGTGGCAATCAAAGGCCGCGGCGGCTCGCCCGCCACCTGGCTGCATATAATGAAGACCCTGGGATTGTCGCTGACCAGATTGTAGTAATAGCTTTCCGCGTCATCCCTGAACAGATTCACATGCAAACCGGTCCACAGATATTGCTGTCCCTGTGTTGCCGCATGCAGTTGCCGGCCCTTGTCAGAGCCATTACCGGGCCGGTCACCGGCGACTACACCGGTCACCTGCCAGTAACCCTCTTGCCAGCGGTTATCAGGCGTCGTCCGGAACTCGACAATGACGGATAGGTCAAACGAATCGGGCACCGGGGTTGTGATGGAATCAGACATGCCATACAACCTCTAGAATCTTATGGATTGCTATCCTTGATTATTCAGTCATAGTATAGGGCTGAATGTCTACACACAATACATGACAGTTCGGATAACAGGTTTCTGACTATGTCGCACACACAGGAACGCTACCGACCCGAAATTACGCATGCCGGGCTCGCCCCTACCTACCCGGTCAGCGTGGTTGATGAATTCAATCAAGAGCGTGAGGTCGAAATTCCGGGCGAGTCGCCACTTACACTGTATGTGGATGAGCGCGAAATCGTCACCCTCATGACTATCGGCACCCATCCGGAAGCACTCACACTGGGCTATCTGCGCAACCAGCGCTTCGTCGATGAACTTGAGCAGATAAAGTCCGTCAGCGTCGATCACCGCACCGAGTCGGTCAAGGTGATAACCTGGAACGGCATTGACGGCTGGGATGAGAAGCTCAAGCAACGTACTGTTACCACAGGCTGCGGCCAGGGCACGGTATTCAGCTGCACGCTGGATTCTCTGTACACGGTGAATCTGCCAGCAGTCACACTGCGCCAGTCAACAATCTATGCGCTGCTGGATAATGTAGCAGACTGCAACGGGATTTATAAGCGCGCGGGTGCAGTACACGGCTGCGGCCTGTGCCAGGGTTCGGAGATACTCGTGTACACCGAGGACGTCGGGCGCCACAATGCGGCCGACGCCATATCCGGCTACATGTGGCTCGACGCCATCAGTGGCGAGAACAAGGTCTTCTACACCACCGGCCGTCTGACATCTGAAATCGTCATGAAGGCTGCCCACATGGGCATTGCGGTGTTACTCTCGCGTTCCGGGGTCACCAACATGGGCCTGGAACTGGCGCAGGAACTGGGTATCACCATGATTGCACGCGCCAAGGGAAAACATTTCCTTGTCTACAGCGGGGCGAGCAATATCATTTTTGACGAGCAACCCGAACAGCGACAGCCAAAGACTGCTCGCTGAGTACGTTTATTCAACGGCGATTTCACCTTCAATGGCATGCACCAGCCCAAGCGCAGCGATTTCCAGTGTCATGGTTGCCTTGAGAGGAACTGTCTCATCCAGATTGCCGGCCGCAGCCGCTTCCTTTAATGCCTTTTCGATTTCCCGTTGCGAGGTAATACCGACCTTCTTGAGGAATTTTCTGATTTCCATGTTTATGACATCTTCATTCATTATCCACCTCCAGAAATAAACCAGTTACCGGTATTGCTACCCGTCCATCTTAATGAACGCATACAGACACTGAAAGGTTCACACATGCCATGCCAGTAAAATCCACTAGCCCGGACCATGATATCACTGCAGTCATACTCGCTGGTGGCAAGGCACGGCGCATGGGTGGCGAGGACAAGGGCCTGATCGAACTGCATGGCAGGCCCCTGATCGACTATATCATGGCCGGACTGCGCCCTCAGGCCGGCTATGTTATTGTCAATGCCAACCGCAACCTGGACCGTTACCGCGAGTTTGGCTATCCCGTCGTTGCAGACATGATGGGTGACTTTTTCGGCCCACTGGTCGGCATAGCATCAGGCATGCAGGCAGCTGATACGCCATTAATTCTTGCGGTGCCATGTGATTCACCGTTCGTGCCCGCACAACTGTGTGACACGCTCCGCCATGAGATGGAAAAGGTGGATGCCGAAATCAGTGTTGCGCACGACGGTATCCGCATGCAACCTGTTTTCGCACTGCTGCGTTGCGAGCTGCTCCCCAGCCTGCTGGCCTATCTCAGGGAAGGGGGCCGCAAGATTGATACCTGGTATGCACAGCACCGCCTGGCACTGGCCGATTTTTCAGCCGCGCCGGATGTCTTCCTGAATATGAATACACCCTCAGACCGGCTGGTTATCGAGAAAAAACTTGCTGGGTAGACAGATACTTGGACGGGGCCATGATCGACTATACTGTTGTGGTCAGATGATGGAATAAAGACGGGGGTAGGTTAGTGTCAGGAACCATGAAAACCGGCTTGATAGATCCTTTTGGACGCACCATAGAATATGTTCGGCTGTCTGTCACAGACCGCTGCGATCTGCGTTGTTTCTACTGCCTGCCCAGCGATTATCGAGATTTCAGCGAGCCGGAGGAGTGGCTGACATTTTCCGAAATTGAACGAGTGATCAGCGCCTTCGTATCGCTTGGGGTACGTCGGGTACGTATCACCGGCGGCGAACCCCTGGTCCGCAAGAACCTGCCGGCCCTGGCAAGCCGGCTTTCCACCATACCGGAACTCAATGATCTCTCACTGAGCACCAACGCAGTGGCGCTCGCCCGGCATGCCACTGCGCTGCAGCAGGCAGGTATCAAACGGATCAACGTCTCGCTGGATTCACTGCGCGCAGACCGTTTCAAGGAGATCACCCGGGGCAATCTCGACAAGGTCATGGACGGGCTGATGGCAGCAAAACATGTTGGTTTTCAACCCATTAAAATCAACATGGTAGTCATGAAAGATGTCAACGACGATGAAATCGAGGAGATGGTCGAGTTCTGTATCGAACATGATTTCACCCTGCGACTGATCGAGACCATGCCGATCGGCGACACCGGCAGGAGCGCCGCCAGCTACTACCTTGACCTGCAATCGGTCAAGGCCAGGCTGGCTGAAAACTTCAAGCTGATACCGGGTGTAGTACCCGGTGGGGGCCCGGCACGTTATGTCCAGATTGCCGGCACCAGCCTCAAGATCGGTTTCATCACACCTATCTCGCAGCATTTTTGCGAGACCTGCAACCGGGTACGGCTCGCCGTCGATGGAACACTCTACCTGTGCCTCGGACAGGAACATAAATTCGAGTTTCGCCCGCTTCTGCGTGCCGGCATCGACGATGCAGAGTTACAGGCTGCAGTACGCGACGCCATTACCCTGAAACCTGAACGCCATGAATTTCGCGAGAAACCACAGCAGATAATGCGCTTCATGGCAAAGACTGGCGGTTAGCAATATGGTTCAATTATGCTATTTTTCGAGCCTGCGGGAAGCACTGGGTACCGGTGATGGACAGGTGGAACTTCCGGGCGAGATCAATGATCTGGCTGGGCTGACTAGCTGGCGACAGAGCCGCAACGATACCTGGCGGCAGGCACTGGCAGACACCCGACTGCATGTAGCAATCAACCATCAAATCGTCAACACAAACGTACCTGTCAACAACGGCGATGAAATCACCTGGTTTCCCCCGGTTACCGGTGGCTGATACACCATGATCCGTGTACAGACAGCTGACTTCGACCCGGGTCTGGAACTTGAACAGCTGCGGATACAGACTGATGGGCAGTCCGGTGCAGTGGTCAGTTTTACCGGACTGGTACGCGACCTCAACGACGGTCACGAAATCAGACAGATGACACTCGAGCACTATCCCGGCATGACCGAAAAGGCCCTGAGGGCAATCGAGCAGAAGGCGCAGGCACGCTGGTCGCTGGCCGGAACCATTATCATTCACCGTGTCGGGCCACTACAGCCGAACGACCGGATTGTATTCGTCGCGGCTGCCAGTACTCACCGCAAGGACGCCTTTCGTGCCTGCGAATTCATGATCGATACCCTCAAGACGGACGCGCCTTTCTGGAAAAAAGAAGCGACTTCCGCCGGCACACGCTGGCTTTCAGCGACTGAGCCTGACCAGCCCGGCCAGGCCGACTGATCACCTGTCCATGGTGAATTGACAATTCACCTTCTGAATACGAACCGCTAGCCAGGTTCAGCCCCACTGTTTTTAGTTGCGCCAAAAGAGCGTTATAATGTCGCCTGCGGAAGATAATTGATGTTAGAACAACGAAGAAGGGGTATTTATGCGGGCTAAATATAACGTGCTTATACTGGGGGCCTCGTACGGTTCCTTGCTCGGCACAAAATTGATTTTGGCGGGGCACACGGTAACCCTGGTGTGTACCAAATCCACTGCGGAACTGATCAATCGCGAAGGGACCTTCGTACACTTGCCGATCCGGGGCCGGGAAACGCCACTCAAAATTTCCTCAAAAGCCAGCGGTGCCGAGCTTTCGGCTTGTACGCCCGAGGCAGCAGATCCGGACAATTTTGACCTGGTCGTATTGGGCATGCAGGAATCTCAATATGGCTCGGACAGCATACGCGAGCTGATGGAACGTATTGCAGCGGCGCGTGTGCCGTGCCTTGCAATCATGAACATGCCCCCTTTACCGTTCCTGAAGCGCATCCCGGGAATTACAACTGACGAATTAACCGGGTGCTATGCGGATCCCGGTGTTTGGGACCCCTTCGAGGCGGGGCTGGTCACGCTCGCAAGCCCTGATCCCCAGGCGTTTCGTGTACCCGAGGAAGGTAAAAATGTTCTCCACGTCGGATTGCCAACAAATTTCAAGGCGGCACCGTTCGAAGCCGCTGCGCACACCGCGGTGCTACAGGACATTCAGGCAGATATCGAAGCAATCCGATACGACACGGGCGATGGCATCATCGAACTACCTGTCAAACTCAAGGTGCACGACTCCCTCTTCGTACCTCTGGCAAAGTGGCTGATGCTACTCACCGGGAACTACCGATGCATCAAGAGAGACAAGATGATTCCCATTAGAGACGCCGTTCATTCGGATATCGATGCATCGCGGGAAATCTATGAATGGGTCGGAAAACTCTGTGTAAAGCTTGGCGCCTCTGACACTGACCTGGTACCTTTCGATAAATATGCAAACGCCGCCAAGGGGCTGCTCAAGCCATCTTCTGCGGCACGCGCACTGTTCGGAGGCGCAAAACATATAGAGAGGGTCGACGCCCTGGTTCAAAAGATCGCAGCGCAGCTGGAACTACACTACCAACCCGTAGATGAGATTGTCGCCCTGGTAGATCACCATCTCAGTGCCAATAGAAAGGTAGCTTGATCACTCCCCTGAATTCCCCTTTACAAGGCGAGTGTTCCGAGGGTATTCAGCTGCTGATGCGGCAGGTACCGCTGCAACTGAATTGAGTTGACCCGGGCATATCGTGCACAGCTGCGGCTAGCGCACAACCATCCTTGCGTGGATTGGACACACCATGCAGCATGCGCAGCGCTCAAGGGAATTCATGGCGGACTACTCAGAACCTTCACTGCCTCCCCCTGAAATCGTTGCCGCCCCGTTTATCCGCTGTGAAGCGCAACTCATGCGCGGATGACTTTCCTGATTATCGTTCTCTTGCTACGGCGACAAGCGCGGCCAGCTGCCAGGATCTGTCAATGCACCATAACAGTGACTATATTTGATTTCGTAAGCAGGTGGTGTGTGACGCCACCGAACAACAACTGGCTCGCACGTGAACGACTGAACCCACCTACGATCAGAAACTCCACGTTGATTTCGGAACACACGTTTAATATCGCTTCGCCAGTTGATTTACCCTTGCCATCCAGTAGCGCAGTATCCGCCTTGATGCCGTGCCAGGAAAGATATTCAATCAGCGTCTTAACACTCGGTTCTCTCCTCCTGGAGACAATAATCGTGATTTCACCCATTTCGACAAGCCAGGGCATTGTCATAGCCAGTG
>JAOTTU010000007.1 GCA_029864225.1 Gammaproteobacteria bacterium
CTGTCTAACCTTTCGATGTCGTATGGCACGCATCAGCCGTGCCGGTATTCGCAGGTGCTCCCTTAACTATCGGGCAGCAGCGCGAATTCTATATCGTTACCAGATCGTTAAAGGGGAATCGTTACCAGAGGAATTCTTCCACCGCGCAACCATCCCTT
Source organism: Gammaproteobacteria bacterium (assembly GCA_029864225.1). GTDB lineage: Bacteria > Pseudomonadota > Gammaproteobacteria > UBA9214 > UBA9214 > CAMYJZ01. The sequence goes on from JAOTTU010000007.1 coordinate 159, forward strand.
GACTGTATTAAAGCAAATAACATGCCAGCGAATCGACTGGACCGATGCCGGGTTGCCTGTTTGTACGGGAATCGGCCGGGCCCTGTGAGCCCGCCTGCCGCCCACATTGCGTATGTGAAACAGGTAAATAAAACAATAACTTGTAGATAATATCCGGAGCTCAATGGGTACCCTGGTGCGTGCGCGGGTGACACGACTCAGCCGGTTATGGCGGGCGTGACAGTGGCAGGTGGCAGGCAGTGCTGGCCCAGTGTCTGCTCTCGGTGCCAGATGTTGCCAACAAACGACATACTTTCATAAGCTTTCTCAATGGGTTAGGCCAATGCTTGCTGTAACCGTTGCGATTCGGCGACATAATTTCCCTGTCAGGCCCTTGTCATCTTGTGATACCGCGTCAAACCCCAGTAGTTGCGTGGGTCCGGTGGGTGTACACGCAGGCTGGCACAGGTATTGCTTCACCCCTGCCAGGCATGTGCCTGAACGACGAATCTACAAAGAGGATGTAAACATGAAGAAATTGATGTTGATTGTCACCCTGGCTTTTGCTGCTCCTTTCGCCTGGGCCGAGAGTGAAATGGCCACGGACGCCGCCGCTGCGGCTGATACAAGCGCTGAGACAGCTGCCACTGCTGCAACCAAAGTCGTTGAAGTCGTCGATAAGGGAACGCCAGCGGCACCCAGAGCGCAGGCGCTGTCACAGGTCAAGACCGACGACGCGGCACAATAAGATAACATCTTAGGGGTCCTGGCATCGCTGTCCCCCGCCAGGACCCCCTTTCTTTCCCGCCAGTCCGGTAAATCCCTTCACCGCGCCATGATTACACACCAGTGTGATTCGACAACACCCGGAGTCCTCCGTGGCTGAATAAGCCGCATCACTTGTGGCGCGGGTTTTCTGTAAACTAGCCCGTTGTTCTGCGACCTTTCCGCATGATCGTACCGGGACATCAGCCGGCATATCAACCTGCATTGGCACCTCGCGATCTCCGGGGCGTGTAGCAGATTGTTAACAATGGTGTTCTGTGATGGCAGTTCGTTGTAGCGCTGTTATCATGTCGCGCTGAATTCACACTCAGCAGGGATGTCTCTGGACCCAGCCCGCCACCGGCGGCAAGGTGCAGGTGCTCGCTGTGCTGGCGCTGGTCTGCCAGCCGACCCTCGTGTGGATCAATTGAAGTGCACCGTTTTTTCCCGTTAACGAAGGAGATGAGTGTGAAGATGTTAATGCGTTTACTGTGTCTGTTGTGGGTGTTTTCCCTGGGCCTGCCGGCGGTTGCCGATGAGGTGTATCTGGTCAACGGCGACCGTGTCAGCGGTACGCTGATCACGAAGGCTGGGGATACACTGACGCTGAAGACGGATTTTGCCGGCGAGATCGGGATTGCCTGGGATAAGGTCGTCAGCATCTCGACCGAGGCGCCGGTGGTGGTGCAACTGGATGACGCGACCCTGCTCAAGGGGACGCTGGCCCGTTCCGGTGATGGTGCGGTCAGCATTGCGGGCAGTGGGCTGGTGCAGGCCGGACAGGTACCCGTGGCGCGGGTCGCCCTGATCAACCCGCCGGCGCCACAGAACGGGGTCAAGCTGAGCGGGCGCGCCAATGCCGGTGTCTATGCCGCCAAGGGCAACACCGACAAGGAGGCCTACCACGGGGATATCGAGGCCGTGGCGCGCACCAAACAGAACCGTTTCACGGCCGGCGCGATCTACAACCAGGCACTGGATGACGGTGTGGAGAGCGAGAACAATGCCACGGCCTACCTCAAGTACGACCACTTCTTCACCGAGAAGTGGTACTCCTATGCCAACACGGTACTGTTCAAGGATGACTTTGCGGACCTGAACCTGCGCACCACGCTGGGCCTGGGTGCCGGCTACCAGTTCATCGAGTCGGAGCTGACCAACCTGTCGCTGGAGGGCGGTCTGTCCTACGTGAACGAGGACTTCGACCTGGCGGATGATGAGAGTTACCCGGCGGGGCGCTGGTCACTCAACTATGACCACTTCCTGTATCCGAAGAAGCTGCAGTTCTTCCACTTCCACGAGGGCCTGCTGGGGCTGGAGGATACCAATGACATCATCATCATCTCGCGTACCGGTTTGCGGGCGATGCTGACCGACAGTTTCAGTGCCACGGCACAGGTCGATGTTGACTGGGACAACACCCCGTCGCCGGGCAACGATCGGGTTGATACGCGCTATCTGTTCAACCTGGGCTACGGCTGGTAGCGGTTGAGTCAAGCCTGAACATGGACTGTGCCCTGCCGCCGGTGCCGACCGGTCAGGGCACATTTCATCTGCAGGTGGTGCGGATCGCGGCCTGAGCGGATGGCCCATAACGCCGCTGTACATAATCGTCGACCAGCTTCTGGAAATCCGCGGCAATGGAATCACCCTTCAGTGTTACGGTCTTTTCCCCATCGACGTAGACCGGGGCAACCGGTTTCTCACCCGTGCCCGGCAGGCTGATGCCGATATTGGCATGTTTGCTTTCACCGGGTCCGTTGACCACGCAGCCCATGACGGCCACGGTCATCTCTTCGACGCCCGGGTATTGCTGGCGCCAGACCGGCATCTGGGTGCGCAGGTGTCCCTCGATGTCCTGGGCGAGTTGTTGAAAGTAATGGCTGGTAGTGCGACCACAACCCGGACAGGCGACAACCGCGGGGGTGAAATGCCGCAGTCCCATCGACTGCAGCAGTTCCTGGGCCACGATGACCTCGCGGGTGCGGTCACCGCCCGGTTCCGGTGTCAGGGAGATGCGGATGGTGTCGCCGATGCCTTCCTGCAGCAGCACCGACAGGGCGGCCGTGGAGGCCACGATGCCCCGGGTGCCCATGCCGGCCTCGGTCAGGCCGAGGTGCAGGGCATAGTCACAGCGCGCCGAGAGTTCGCGGTAGACTGCGATCAGGTCCTGAACCCGGCTCATCTTGGCCGACAGGATGATGTGGTCGCGCCCGAGCCCGATGGACTCCGCCTGGGTGGCACTTTCCAGTGCCGAGGTCACCATGATCTCGTGCATCACCTGGTGTGATGCTTTGGATTCGCTGCGCCGTGAGTTCTCATCCATGAGCCGTGCGACCAGTGCCTGGTCCAGGCTGCCCCAGTTAACGCCGATGCGCACCGGCTTGTCATAGCGGCAGGCGGTCTCGATACAGGCGCTGAACTGCTCGTCGCGTTTCTTGCCGCGGCCGACATTACCGGGATTGATGCGGTACTTGGCCAGCGCCTCGGCGCACCCGGGGTGGTTCGCCAGCAGCTTGTGCCCGTTGAAATGGAAGTCGCCGACCAGCGGGATGTCCAGGTTGGCCTTCAGCAGGCGTTCATGGATGTCAGGCACGGCGCGCGCCGCGTCCTCGGAGTTGACCGTGATCCGCACCAACTCGGAACCGGCACGGGCCAGTTCCGTCACCTGCTGTACGGTTGCGGCCACGTCCGCGGTGTCGGTGTTGGTCATGGACTGCACCAGGACCGGCGCAGCGCCACCGACAGTGACATTGCCGATGTGGACTGCGATCGAGTGACGGGGCGTGATCATGGGCGGGGAGACAGACATGCAACGGCTACCTGTATATCAAGAAGTCGGTAATGATAATTCATTTCCCGGGGCCGCACAGGGCACAGGGAAGCGGGTCGCCCAATGGCAGTCGGGGTGCCAGGCGCCGCGACGGTGTGCTCGCTGAGACTTTTTATTAATTAAAACAATAAGATGTATGGACACTTGCATCCGAATAAATACTGTGTATATTCACAGTACCTGTACAGATAAACAGTTATACCCTTATGGCCAAAGACACCCTCACCGCCCGGCAGGCCGAGATCCTCGCGCTGATCCGCCACCACATTGCACACGCGGGTTGCCCACCCACACGCGCCGAGATTGCCGCTGCGCTGGGCTTCCGTTCACCGAACGCCGCTGAGGACCACCTTCGTGCCCTGGAACGTAAAGGGGTCATTGAGCTGGTTTCCGGTGCCTCGCGCGGGATCCGGCTGCTGGAGGAAGACCCCGGCCTGCCCGTGATCGGGCGTGTCGCGGCGGGTGAACCGATACTCGCGCAGCAGCATATCGAGGATTACTGCCGGATCGAGGCGGACCTGTTTCATCCGCGTGCGGATTACCTGCTGCAGGTGCACGGTGACAGCATGAAGGATATTGGCATCATGGACGGCGACCTGCTGGCGGTGCACCGCACCCCGCATGCCGAGAACGGCCAGATCGTGGTCGCCCGCATTGACGAGGAGGTGACCGTCAAGCGGTTCCGCCGGCGCGGTTCCGTTGTGCGTCTGCTGCCGGAAAACCCGGCCTACGAACCCATCAAGATTGATTTGCGAGAGCAGCCCCTGGTGATCGAGGGGTTGGGTGTCGGCGTAGTGCGCAAGGAGATATGACCATGAACAGTTCCCCCAAACTGCACCACCTGAATGCCTGGGACAAGCAAGCCTCACGCCCTGTGCCTGTCATCTCCGCCGGGATACCCGAACTGGAAGCCCTGCTGCCTGCCGGCGGCTGGCCGAAACGCGGCCTGGTCGAGGTGCTGCTCCCGGACGACTATACCGATGGGCTGTCGCTGTTCCTCCCGGCGCTGGCGCGGCTGAGCCAGCAGGGCCGCTGGCTGGGCATGGTGGTGCCGCCTTACCTGGCGCGCGCACGGGTGGTGTCGGACCGGGGCGTGGATGCAGCGCGTATCCTGCAAGTCAATCCGCACAAGGGGCGCAGCGGGCTGTGGACGCTGGAGTCGCTGCTGCGCTCCGGTAACTTCAGTGTTGTGATGGCGTGGCCGGGCTGCGCGACGGAACTAATGGCAAAACGCCTGGAAAAGGCCGCCAGTATCGGTCATACCCTCGGCATCCTGTTCCGGGTGGAGACGCGCCCGTTTACGGCATCGAGAATCGGGCTGCGCCTGCGGCTGGAGGCCGATGATACCGGTCGGGCGGTCTACCTGCTGGATGAGCAGGGTAACCGGCTGTCCGGCACGGCTCCGTATAGCGCGGCCCATTAATGCCCCGCCTACCTCAACCCCGTGGCCGGGCTACGCGCCAGGGTGAGGTGACAGGCTGGCCTTCAGCAGGTCTTCCATGGCCTGCCCGCGTACCGGGTGCTGCAGCACCGCGTGCAAGGGGAGGATTTCGTTGAGCGGGTCGACGTAGCGGCGTTCTGTTTTATCCACCATCACGATCACCCGCGCGGCGGGCGCGAACCTCTGCAGGCTATAGAGGAACACGTCCAGGTTGCTGATATTGACGCCGGCGTAGTTGTTGCCATAACCGTAGAAGAATTCCGCCACCACGAAATCCGGGGCCTGTGACTTCAGCTGGCTGATGGCCTTGCGGATCGAGCCCACCCGGGTCTCATTGAATCCGAGCCGGCGGTACGCACCGGAAAAATCCGGATGGGTGGGTGACTCGACAATGGACAGCAGGGTCGGTGAGGGCATCTGGCAAGTTCAGCGTGTTGTGGGGAGCGGCATGCTCCCGGGTTACTGCTGAAACGACTTCGCCAATGCCCCGAGCAGTGCCACATAGATCCCGTGGCAGAACTCGACGGCATCCTCGGATTTCGACTCCCACCTTGAGGACCACTCAACCAGCGTCCCGCCGCTATCGGGGTCGGGTGCCAGCCTGATCGAGCCGATGTAATTGGAGACATCCCGCGGCGCTACCGGGGAGGGGCCGTCATCGATGGAATACCTTAGCAGGTGCTGGTCCGCGTCGATTTCGATCAGGGTCTCGTGGAAGACCTGGTTGAGTATCCTTTTGGCACCCACCTCGCTAGCGGCCCGCTCGCCGACCTTATCAACATGGGTGATGACATTTGGGGCCCAGGAAAAATCATGGAAGTTGCTGAGTCGGGCCCAGACCTCGTCAACGGGTGCGGGTACGACGATCGACTGACTGGTTGATGGCATTTGTTTCTCCTCCGGGTTTTTACTGACGGTGACCGGGAGGATATAACGCCCGGGTCCTGAAAGGCAGCTTTAACTTGCCTCGCCCCGGCGCAGGGCCTCCTTGTAGTCCTGGTAGAGCCGGATCATGCGTCTCCAGAGCGCGCCGGGCTGGCCGTTCCCGATAAGCCGGTCGTTGAGATGGGTGACCGGTGAGATCTCCCGGGTGGAGCTGGTGAGCCAGATCTCCTCGGCCTGTTCGAGTTCCAGCTCGGGGATGTCGGCCTCGCGGAAGGGTATGCCGTTGGCTGCAGCCAGCTCCAGGACCAGATCGCGGGTGATGCCCGGTAGCAGGGCAGGCCCGTTGGGCGGTGTCACCAGGTCGCCATTGAGGACAATGAACAAGTTGCTGGCCGCGCCTTCGATCGCATAGCCATTCTTGATCAGGATCGCCTCGGCGGTCGCCGCATCGATGGCTTGCTGGCGCATCAGCACATTGGGCAGCAGGGTGATGGCCTTGATGTCGCATTGTTGCCAGCGTATGTCCGGCAGGGTGATGGCCTTGACCCCGGCCTCGCTGGCACGGGTGCTCACAGCGGGTGCCGGCGTACTCATGGCAAACACCGTCGGGCGGGTATCAACCGGGAAGGCATGGTCGCGCCTGGCAGCGACACCGCGGGTAACCTGCAGGTAGACCGCCTGGTCGTCGCCAGCGTTGCGCCCCACAAGTTCGATGAGCAGTTCGCTCCATTCCGCGTCGGTCAGCGGGTTGCCGATACGCACGCCGTCAAGGCTGTTTTTCAGGCGCTTGAGGTGGTGGGGGAGCCGGAACAGTTTGCGGTTGTAGACCGGGATCACCTCGTAGATCCCGTCACCGAACAGGAAGCCACGGTCCATCACGGACACCTGTGCCTGTTCCAGGGGCAGGAAGGTACCGTTCAGGTAGGCAGTGGACATGAGAGCGGGTTGGGGCCGGGAGGAGCTTGAGGTGCTCGGGCCCTACTCGAAAAAGAGCAGGGCTTCGTCAATGATCCGCTGCCAAATGGAACCCTCGTCGACCCCCTGCAGTGCGACCAGTTCCTGTTCGGCAATCAGCTCGTCACCCAGTTTCACCTGTACCTTGCCGAGAGCCTGTCCCTGGGTGACCGGGGCGGTGATACGGTTGTCGATGATCATGGAGGCATCCAGCGCCTGGTATTGTCCCCGCGGTATGGTCGCGTAGAGCGGCTTGTTCAGGCCGAGCGGGACAGACTCCGTTTTACCCTTCCAGATGCGCGTGCTGGTGAGCGCGTCACCGGCGCCGTAGAGCCGGTGAGTCTCGAAGAAGCGGAATCCGTAATTGAGCAGTGCCTGGCTGACCTCGGCGCGGGCATTCTCGCTCTTGGTGCCGAGCACCACTGTAATCAGGCGCATGTCGTCTTTCTGCGCCGAGGTCACCAGACAATAACCCGCCGATTCGGTGTGACCTGTCTTGACACCGTCAACGCTGTCATCGCGCCAGAGCAGCTTGTTACGGTTGTACTGGGTGATCTCGTTGAAAGTGAATTCTTTCTGCGAATACCACTTGTAGTATTCCGGGAATTCCCCGATCAGCAATTCGGCGATACGGGCGATATCCCGCGCCGTCATATGGTGCTCGGGGTCGGGCAGGCCGGTGGAATTGGTGAAGTGGCTCCCTTGCAGGCCGATTTCCTCGGCATGGCGGTTCATCAGGGCGGCAAAGGTCTCCTCGCTGCCGGCGATGTATTCGGCCAGCGCCACGGTGGCGTCGTTGCCGGACTGGATAATCATGCCCTTCAGCAGTTCCTCCACGGAGACCTGCTTGCCGACCTCGATGAACATGCGCGAACCGGGTGTGCGCCAGGCCTTCTCGCTGACCGTCACCATGTCGCTCAACGCGATGTTCCCCGAACTCAGTTCCTTGAACACCGCGTAGGCCGTCATCAGCTTGGTGATGCTGGCCGGCTCCACCGGCTCATCAGCGTTCTCCCCGGCGATGACCCGATTGCTGTTGAAGTCCTTGATGATGAAGGCGTTGGAACCGGTGGCAGGCGGCTTGGGTATCGGCAGGGGGGCGGCCTGGGTGGCGGCAAGTGCAAGGAAAAAAGGAACCAGCAAGAGGGTGTGAATGATTCGAGACTGCATGATTGTCCTGTTCTGATGTGTGGAAAAAACTCCGTGCATTGTCCGCATGTCACGGACGATTTGCAACGCCACCCGGGGCAGGTGCAAGGGGTGTCAGTCGATGATGACCTGGGTATCACTTATACCGAGCGATATCAGGTTGTTGGCGATCCGGTCGACTTCGCCGACGGAGGCCAGCGGGCCGACCTGCACACGGTACAGGGGGTTGCTGGCCGCGGTCTTCGTGACGATGCGCACCGGGCCGAGATCCGCTGTGTCCAGGCGCTCCTTCATGCGCTCTGCATTGCCCCGGTCACGAAACGCGCCGACCTGGATAAACAGGTTGATTGCATAAGCGCTGACGGGTTGCTCCAGACTGGCCTGTCGCAGTCCCGCTTGCGGGGGAGCGCTGCTGGTGATTGCCACGACCGCCGCTTCGGACGGGGTGGTGGGGGCAGTCGCCCCGGCTCTTGTGGTGGCGGGGGTATCGATCGCCTCGACCTCTACCAGGCCGGTGCCGTACTCCAGGATGCCCAGCTTGGCGGCCGCCACGTACGACAGGTCGATAATGCGGTTGTTGTGGAACGGTCCACGGTCATTCACCTTGACGACCACGGACCGCCCGTTGCGCAGATTAGTGACCCTGGCATAGGTGGGCAGCGGCAGGGACTTGTGCGCCGCAGTCATCTTGTAGATGTCGTAGACCTCGCCACTGGAGGTGCGCCGGCCGTGGAACTTGGTGCCGTACCAGGAGGCGATGCCGCGCTCCTTGTGGTTGCGGCTGCTCGGCTTGGTGTAATAGCGCTTGCCGTTGACCACGTAGGAAGCGGGGTTGCCGTAACGGCTCAATGGCTCGGCACGCGGGACCGCATCCTGGATGTGGGAGATGTCCTGCGGATCCGGCGGGGGATAGTCGGCGGTTTCGAGCGGACCACGGCTACTGCAACCCGCACCGAACAGGACGCTGAACAGCGCGGCCAGAAATAGCGTTGCGTATACCGGGTTAATCATGCCTCGCCTGCAAGGACAGCGCGCGTGCCTGCCGGATCTCCTCGCTTAACTGGTAGACCGCCATGGCATAGAGCGGACTGCGGTTGTAGCGGGTAATGACATAGAAGTTGTTCAGGGCCAGCCAGTACCCCGGTCCATCCTTGTTCTCCAGTGTGATCAACGCGGCCAGGGTTTTGTCCGGCAGTGGTGTGGCAGGCGTGATGCCGGCCTGCTGCAGCTGTTTCATTGCCGTGTGCGGTTTCAGGCCCTGTTTCAGTACCGCGTTGTAGCCGTCACCCGATACGCTGGCGGGGAGGGTGACGGTTGCACCCAGCTCCCAGCCATGCTCGTGTATGTAGTTGGCGACACTGCCAATGATGTCCATGGGGCTGTTCCAGAGGTCGCGTTTACCATCCTGGTCGAAGTCGACGGCATAGTGCCGGTAGCTGCTGGGGATGAACTGGCCGTAACCCATAGCGCCGGCATAGGATCCCTTGGTGGACAGCAGGTCGATATTCTCCTCGTGGGCCAGTACCAGGTACTGCTCCAGCTCGCCGCGGAAGAACTTGCTGCGCGGCGGGTAGTCGAATGCCAGCGTGGCAAGCGCATCGAGCACGCGGTGCGAGCCGGTGTTGCCACCGTAGCGTGTCTCGACGCCGATGATGGCCACGATGATCTGGGCATCGACCCCCAGTTCCCGTTCCGCCTTGGACAGGATGTCGGCATGCTGGTTCCAGTAGGCGATGCCGCCGTCAATACGGCTCTGGGTCAGGAAGATCTTGCGGTATTCGTGCCATGCCAGCTGCTTTTCCGCGGGTCGGCGCATCAGTTCGAGGATGTCTTCGCGGCGCTGCGCCTGGCTGAAAATCGCGGTCAGTTCGGCCCTGCTGAAATCGTGCCGGGCCGCCATCTCGTCGATAAAGGCACGGGCTTCAGGGTGGTCAATGTAACCGGGGGATCCCGGGGCGGCGGTGGTTGTGGTGCAGGCCGGCATGGCAGCCAGCGATGCAAGGAGGACAACAGCGCTCTTCAAAATCCTTTGCAGTATCACAGTGCATTCCATGATTGATGACTCCGGCCGTATTCTATCACTTCAGGTAGGTAGTAGCTTGCGATGTGTCTGGATGGACATCAGCATACCAAAGCCGGCCAACAGGGTGACGATGGATGTGCCGCCGTAACTGATCATGGGCAGAGGCAGGCCCACGACGGGCAGCAAACCGGTCACCATGCCGGTGTTGACAATGACATAAACAAAAAAGGTCATCGCAAGGCTGCCGGCGAGCAGGCGGGTGAAGGTGTCCTGGGCATGGATGGCGATCACCGTGCCGCGGATTATGATGAAGATGTAGAAGGCGAATAGCAGCAGGATACCGGCGAAGCCGAACTCCTCGCCCAGCACGGCAAAGATGAAGTCGGTCGAGCGTTCCGGCAGGAAATCAAGCTGTGACTGGGTGCCGTTCAGCCAGCCCTTGCCGAACACTCCGCCCGAGCCGATGGCGATCTTCGACTGAATAATATGGTAGCCGGTGCCCAGGGGGTCGTTTCCCGGGTTCAGGAAGGTGATCACGCGCTGGCGCTGGTAATCGTGCATGAAATGCCATAACAGCGGGGTCGCCGCGGCAGCGAGCGCCGTCAGGAAGCCGAGCAGGCGCCACTGCAGACCGGCCAGGAACAGGACAAAAAAACCCGAACTCGCGATCAGCACCGCGGTGCCCAGGTCGGGCTGCTTGGCGATCATCAGCACCGGGACGGTGATGATCACACCACCGGCAAGCAACTGGTAGCGGTTGGGGGGCAGGCGCACATCCGCAAGATACCAGGCCACCATCATGGGCACAGCGAGTTTCATCATCTCCGAAGGCTGGAAACGGATGATATACAGGTCCAGCCAGCGTTGGGCGCCGCCGCTGACCTCGCCCATGATCAGTACCGCGAGCAGCAGCAGGATGCCGGCCACGAACACCCACGGGGTCATGCGCTGCAGTACCTGCGGGGTGATCTGGGCAACGGCGAACATCCCGGCAAAGGCGATCCCCAGGCGGATCAGTTGCCGCTGGATCAGTCCGGCTTCCTCGCTGCCGGCGCTGTACAGGACCATCAACCCGAGAATCGAAACGCTGATGAGCGCGAACAGCAGCGGTGCATCGATGTGCAGGCGGTACTGCCAGCCGCGCCGGCTGGCATCCTGGTGGCTGGTCGGGAGCCTGGGCCTCATGGCGCCTTGTCCACCAGATAACTGTCCATGATGGCACGCGCAATGGGTGCCGCGACGCCACTGCCGCTGCCACCGTTCTCTACGATAATGGCCACCACGATCTGCGGGTCATCAACGGGCGCGAAGGCGATGAACAGGGCGTGGTCGCGTAATTTCTCCTCGATCGCCTCGGCGTCGTATTCCTCCTCCTCCTTGAGGCCGAATACCTGCGCTGTGCCAGTCTTGCCGGCAATGCGGTAGGGGCTGTCGTGGCCAATGCGACGTGCCGTGCCGCGGTCTCCATGGACGACATGGATCATGCCATCGATGACGGCGTCCCAGTGTCCAGGATCATTCACGGCGATGGTCTCGTCTATCCGGCGCACGGGGGGCTGCAGGGCCGAACTGCCGGCCTGCAGTTCGGCCTGGATGATGTTCGGTTTCATCCGCAGACCCCGGTTGGCGAGCGTTGCCGTGGCAGTTGCAAGTTGCAGTGGTGTGGTCAGGAAAAAACCCTGGCCGATGCCGGTGATAATGGTCTCTCCGGGAAACCAGGGTTCCCCGCGGCGCGCGCGTTTCCAGCCCGGTGAAGGCAGCAGGCCCGGCAGTTCGCCCTGGATGTCGATGCCGGTTTGCTTGCCGAAGCCGAAGTGCTGCAGGTAGTCGTGAATACGGTCGATGCCCATGGACCATGCCAGGTCGTAGAAATAAACATCGCAGGACTGGGTGATGGCGTCATCGAGCTTCATCGTCCCATGCCCGGTGCGTTTCCAGTCGCGGTATTTCCTGGTGCTGCTGGGCAGGCTGTAGAAGCCGGGGCAGTAGGTGCTGGACTGGTGACTGGTGATGCCCTGTTCCAGTCCGGCCAGGCCGATAAAGGGTTTGACGGTTGAGCCCGGCGGGTATTGTCCCCGCAGGGCCCGATTGAAGAGGGGTTCCTTTTCATCTTCCCTGAGCGCGGTGTAGTCGGCGTACTCGATGCCATTCACAAAAGGGTTGGGGTCATAGGCCGGCAGGCTGACCATGGCGAGGATGTCGCTGGTCTTCGGGTCGAGCGCGATGGCCGAACCCGCGTAGTCACCGAATGCCTTTTCGGCAGCAGCCTGCAGGCGCGAATCCAGTGTCAGGTAGAGGTTGTTGCCGGGGACCGGCGGGATGCGTTTGAGCACGCGCAGCACCCGGCCCTGGGCGGTGATCTCGACATGCTCCAGGCCGACCGTGCCGTGCAGCACTGTCTCGTAGCTCTTTTCGACGCCGGTCTTGCCGACATGCGTGGTGCCGCTGTAATTCGAACTGTCCAGGATCTTCAGGGTCTGCTCGTCGATTCGTCCCACGTAGCCCAGGGCGTGTACACCCAGGCTGCCGAGCGGGTAGTGCCGGGCGAGACCGGCCTGGATGTCAACGCCCGGAAAGCGGTGCCGGTTGATGGAAAAGCGCGCCACCTCCTCGTCACTGAGGTGAAAACGTAGCGGCACGGCCTCGAAGCGTGGCTTGCGCTTCAACAGCTTTTCGAAACGACTGCGGTCGGTTTCGCTGATGTGGATGATCTCCTCGAGCGCCGCCAGCGTTGCGGGCATGTCATCAATCTGTTCCGCGGTGATCTCCAGCCGATAGGAGGGGAGGTTCTCGGCGAGGATGATGCCGTTACGGTCATAGATCAGGCCGCGACTGGGCGCGATGGCCCGCAATTTTACCCGGTTGTCGTCTGACAGGGTGGTGAAGTGTTCATGGGCAATGACCTGCAGGTACAGGAGCCGGCTGAAAAGCACCAGCAACAACAGACCGCTGAACACGAGCAGGACAATCGTCCGGCTGGAAAACAGGCGGTACTCTAGAAAGAGGTCTTTCAGCGGGAGCTGTCGCAGCATGAGGGCAGGTATAGGCGTCCGGGGGTTTGCTAGCTAATCCTGAAGCCGCGCCGCAGCGAGCGCAGTGCAATATAGATGAAGGGCCAGATAAACATACCCAGCAGGGAGGGTGCCCAGTAGGAAAACGGGGGCCCGGGCCTGCCGATAAACCGGCTGACCCACAGGGACAGCAGCTGGTGCAGGATCAGCAGCACCAGCACGGTCAATGCCTGCTGCCATACCGGGAATAAGCGGACGCGCAGATGAAGCTTCAGCGTCAGGAAGGCCACGACGGCCAGTGCCATGGCGTGCTGCCCCAGCAGGCTGCCGGTCAGCAGGTCGACCAGCAGCCCCATGCCCCAGCCGGTGCCGACGCCGACCCGGTCCGGCACGGCCAGACACCAGTAGATCAGGACCAGACCGACCCAGTCCGGGCGCAGGTAACGCACCGAGTCCGGCAGGGGCGCAATGGTCAGCAACAGGGCAATCACAAAGGTCACGGCGATAATGCCGCCGCCATGGCGTCTGCCTAGAATCACGGATTCTCCTCAGTTGTCGCGGCCGCTTCTTCGGGGGCGACCAACTGTTCTTCCGGGGGCAATGGTGCTTCGGTCTGCCCCGTGCTGCTGGTTTCCAGGGTGCTGGTGTCGCCCGGCCAGACCAGCAGGATCTCGCGGCTCCGGTTCAGCTTTGCGCTCGGGGTGGCGACCACGGCCGCAAACGAGCGTCCCGGGTCATGCTGCACGCCCTGGACAACGGCCACCGGGTAGCCGGGCGGGAAGCGCCCGCCCAGCCCGGAAGTGACCAGCAGGTCGCCGGGCTGGATGTCGGCATTGTTGGGGATGTACGGCAATTCCAGCCGGTTGATGGTGCCGCTACCGAGGGCGATGGTGCGTATGCCGTTGCGGTTGACCTGTACTGGCAGGGCATGCGATGTGTCGGTGATCAGTATCGCGGTCGAGGTGTACGGGCCGACGTGAACAACCTGTCCCATGACGCCGTCCGCGTCCAGGATCGGCTGGCCCGGGTATATCTTGTCGAGCTCCCCCTTGTTGATGAGGACCTGGTGCTTGTAGGGGTCAAGGTCGACCGACATCAGTTCCGCGACCAGCACCCGCTCGCCGATCATGAACGCCGAGTCCAGCAGTTCGCGTAGGCGGATGTTTTCGGTCTCCAGGGCTTGCAGTTTCTGGCCCCGGGCCTTGAGCATCAGCATCTGGGTGCGCAGGCTGGCATTCTCCTCCTGCAACTGGCGGCGGGTTGCGAGCGACTCGCGGAACCACTCCGACACGGCCCCCGGCATTTCAACAGCCAGCTGCAAGGGGTAGACCAGGAGTGACAGGCCGGCACGCAGGGAGTCGATGTGGTTCTGGCGATGGTCCATCATCATAAGGGTTATGGACAACGTCACGAGCAGCACCAGTCGTGTCGTGATCGATGGACCCTGTGTGAAAATGAGCTTGATGCGCGCACCCCTGTGTGAATGCTGGTGTTATCCTGCCGGGAAAACCGCTTGCCATGGCAAGCTGCGGGGTATTCTAGCGTATCCGGGCAGGTGGTGGCGGCTGCCGCGCGGGGTTTTTATTCCACCGTGAAAACGTCACCACCGCGCTCATCAAACAGTTCGAGCGCGCGGCCGCCACCCCGGGCGACGCAGGTGAGGGGATCATCAGCGACAACGACCGGGAGCCCGGTCTCTTCCATCAGCAGGCGGTCGAGATCGCGCAGCAGCGCGCCGCCGCCAGTGAGTACGATGCCGCGCTCGGCTACGTCGGCGCCCAGTTCCGGCGGGGTCTGTTCCAGGGCCGTCTTTACCGCCCCGACAATGCCGGCGAGCGGCTCCTGCAGGGACTCCAGTATCTCGTTGCTGTTCAGTGTAAAACTGCGCGGAATGCCCTGGGACAGGTTGCGGCCCTTGACCTCGAGTTCCCTGACCTCCTTGCCGGGATAGGCGGAGCCGATCTCGTGCTTGATGCGCTCGGCCGTTGCCTCACCGATGAGCGTCCCGTAGTTGCGCCGTATGTAATTGATAATGGCATCGTCGAAGCGGTCACCGCCGATCCGCACGGAGGATGAATATACGATTCCGTTCAATGAGATAACTGCAACTTCCGAGGTGCCGCCGCCGATATCGAGCACCATGGAACCGCGCGCCTCGTCGACCGGCATGCCGGCACCGATGGCGGCCGCCATCGGCTCCTCGATCAGGTAGACCTCGCGCGCGCCGGCACCGGCAGCGGATTCCCGGATCGCGCGCCGTTCCACCTGGGTGGAACCGCAGGGCACACAGATGAGCACCCGCGGACTGGGTTTGAAGAAGCGCGCCTCATGCACCTTGTGGATGAAATGCTGCAGCATCTTTTCGGTGATGGTGAAATCGGCGATCACGCCGTCCTTCAAGGGGCGGATGGCGGTAATGTTGCCAGGAGTGCGTCCCAGCATCAGCTTGGCCTCGGTGCCCACGGCCGCAATGCTCTTGGGGCCGCCCGGACCACGGTCCTGGCGAATCGCCACGACCGACGGTTCGTTCAGAACGATACCCTGGCCACGCACATAAATCAGTGTGTTGGCAGTTCCAAGATCAATTGAGAGGTCGTTGGAAAACAGGCCAAATAAACTTTTAATTACCATTTATTCCTTGTCCGTAGCGGTAGGTCGTCGTTGCAGGGGGGTAATCTATCAACGGGGGGAGCTTTGGGCAAGGAATTACCCGCGCATTGATTCCATCATGCATTGGACGGGGGGGTATGCTACCTTTGCGCCCCTGTTAAAAACAGTCAATCTTTGACCGGAGCCCCCATGGCACTTGAAGCACAGGAAGTCGAAAAGATCGCACACCTGGCCCGCCTGGGCATCGACCCGGACGATATTTCTGAATACGCGCGCAACCTGTCGGATATTCTTGCATTTGTGGAACAGCTGAACAGCGTCGATACCCGGGGCGTGGAGCCGCTTGCGCATCCGCTGGACGCCACCCAGCGCCTGCGGCCGGACGTGGTGACGGAAACCGACGAGCGCGAGAATTTCCTGCGCAACGCGCCCCTGACCGAGGCCGGACTGTACCTGGTACCCAAGGTTATCGAGTGACCGGGGCCGCACTGTCCCGACAACGCCCTGCGGAGTAACTGTCATTTAATACTGGATTGATGATTGAGTCCGGACCTGATTTATGCACCACAAGACCCTTGTTGAACTAGGCGCCGGCCTCCGGCAGGGAGCGTATTCCAGCGAAGAATTGACCCGGGCTTGCCTCGACCGGGTGGCCATGCTGGACAATCAGCTCAACAGCTTTATCACGGTGATCGAAGCACAGGCGCTGCAGACGGCACGTGATGCCGATGCCCGAATCCGCTCCGGTGCCGCGGGTCCCCTGACCGGGATCCCGTATGCCCACAAGGACATCTTCTGTACGCGGGGCGTGAAGACCAGCTGCGGTTCGCGCATGCTGGACAACTTTATTGCGCCTTACGATGCCACCGTGACGCAGCAATTGAACGCAGCCGGCGCGGTGATGATCGGCAAGACCAACATGGACGAGTTCGCCATGGGGTCTTCCAATGAAACCAGTTTCTATGGACCGGTGACCAATCCCTGGGACAGTGAGACCGTCCCGGGTGGTTCCTCCGGCGGCTCGGCCGCGGCGGTCGCCGCGCGCCTGGTCCCGGTCAGTACCGGTACCGATACGGGTGGCTCTATCCGCCAGCCTGCCGCCCTGTGCGGGATCACCGGCCTCAAGCCGACCTACGGGCGGGTCTCGCGCTACGGTATGATCGCGTTTGCATCCAGCCTGGACCAGGCAGGGCCGTTTGCGCGTACAGCAGAGGATGCGGCACTCATGCTCGGGGCCATGGCCGGGTTTGACCCGCGTGATTCGACCAGCGTGGAGCGCGCGCCCGACGATTACACGGGCGGACTCAATAATTCCCTGCAGGGTCTGAAGATAGGGCTGCCCAAACAGTTCTTTGGAGAGGGCCTGGACAGCGGCGTGGCCGCCGCCGTCGAGGCGGCCCTGGACGAGTACCGCAAACTGGGCGCGGTCATTACGGAAATCTCGCTGCCGAATTCGCAACTTGCCGTGCCGACCTACTATGTCGTGGCGCCGGCGGAATGTTCCTCCAACCTGTCGCGCTTTGACGGTGTGCGTTTCGGATACCGTGCCAAGGACCCCGAGGACCTGGAGGACCTGTACAAGCGTTCACGCGGTGAAGGCTTTGGTGCCGAGGTCAAGCGCCGCATCATGATCGGGACCTATGCCCTGTCGGCCGGTTACTACGATGCCTATTACCTGAAGGCGCAGCAGGTACGGCGCCTGATCCGCGAGGACTTCATGCGCGCCTTCGAGCAGGTGAATGTCATCATGGGGCCAACGTCCCCCTCGGTGGCCTTCCGACTGGGTGAGAAATCAAATGACCCGGTGACCATGTACCTGTCCGATATCTACACTATCGCGGTGAATCTGGCCGGGCTGCCGGGCATGTCCATTCCGGCCGGTTTTGCTGCGGACATGCCCGTCGGCCTGCAGCTTATCGGCAACTATTTCGAGGAGGCGCGCCTGCTGAATGCGGCGCACCGCTACCAGCAGGTGACGGACTGGCACACACGTGTCCCGCAGGGTTTTGAATGATGCAACTGCAGGAGACGGAGACGGGATGCCGCAGGATACGTGCAGTTCGCTGCTGCCTTTGATTCAATTAAGTATCCCCTCTCCCATGAGTGGGAGTACCTCAGTGGGCATAAAAGGGCCAGGGTGAGGGTTGCCCCTCATCCGCACCTACTCCCCTTGAAGGGGAGATGCGATTATATACGGGACAGCAGTGATTTGAATTGATTATGGAATGGGAAACAGTCATCGGGCTTGAGATACATGCCCAGCTCGCGACCCGCAGCAAGATCTTCTCCGCGGCGTCCACCCGCTATGGTGCGGAGCCGAATACCCAGGCCTGCGCGGTGGACCTGGGTCTGCCCGGCGTGCTGCCGGTGCTCAACGCGGAGGTCGTGCGCATGGCCGTCAAGTTCGGCCTGGCCACGCACTCCAGCGTGGCCCCCCGATCGGTATTCGCGCGCAAGAATTATTTCTACCCGGACCTGCCCAAGGGCTACCAGATCAGCCAGTACGAGTTGCCGATTGTGCATGATGGCTACCTCGACATCGAGGTGGACGAGGACACGGTCAAGCGCATCGGCATCACCCGGGCACATCTCGAGGAGGACGCCGGGAAATCCCTGCATGAGGATTTCCACGGCTTGACCGGCATCGACCTCAACCGTGCCGGGACCCCGCTGCTGGAGATCGTTTCCGAGCCGGACATGCGTTCGGCAAAAGAGGCCGTCGCCTACATGAAGAAGATTCATTCACTGGTCCAGTACCTGGGTATCTGTGACGGCAACATGCAGGAGGGTTCGTTTCGCTGTGATGCGAACGTCTCGGTTCGGCCGCAGGGCCAGGAGGCGTTCGGTACCCGTGCCGAGCTCAAAAACATCAATTCATTTCGCTTTGTCGAACAGGCCATCAACTATGAGGTCGAGCGCCAGATCGCCCTGCTCGAGAGTGGTGGAACGGTGGTCCAGGAAACGCGTCTGTTCGATGCCGACAGGCACGAGACCCGTCCCATGCGCACCAAGGAAGAGGCGAATGACTACCGCTATTTTCCGGATCCCGACCTGTTGCCGGTCGAAATCGACCCGGCCTTCATCGCTGAGGTGACACAGACCCTGCCGGAGCTGCCTGAGGTCAAGAAGCAGCGTTTCATGGATGACTACGGCCTGTCGGCCTATGACGCGGGTGTACTGACGGCGACGCGGGAACTGGGTGATTATTTCGAGGCCGTGGTCGGTGTATCCGGCGGGCTGGGCAAACTGTCCGCCAACTGGGTGATGGGCGAACTGTCCGGTGCCCTCAACAAGGCCGGCCTCGAGATCGGTTCCAGCCCGGTCAGTGCCGAGGCACTGGGAGGGATGTTGCGGCGTATAGAGGATGGCACTATCTCCGGCAAGATCGCCAAGCAGGTGTTCGAGGCACTCTGGGCCGGTGCAGGGTCGGCCGATGAGGTCATCGAAAGCCAGGGCCTGATGCAGATCACCGACAGTTCCGCGATCGAGGACATCATCAGGGGAGTGCTGGAGAACAGCCCCAAACAGGTCGAGCAATACCGCACTGGCCAGGAAAAGGTATTCGGGTACTTCGTCGGCCAGGTCATGAAGGCGACCCAGGGCAAGGCCAACCCCAAGCAGGTCAACGAACTGCTCAAAAAAATGATCAATGACTGATTGCGGTTACCCAGGAATAAAGAATTCACCGCAGAGGCGCAAAGGACGCAAAGAAAAAGCTAATAAAGTTTACTTGTGGTGAGGGGTGTTCGGAACACTTCACGTCTGTGCAATATCAGTGGGCTGCAGTTATTTTCTAGCAATTATTTTCCTGTGTTTGTTCTTTGCGTCCTTTGCGCCTCTGCGGTGAGAAAATTTTGTATCTAATGATCAACCAATGAAAATCGTTGCCGACGAAAACATTCCCTGTGTAGAGCAGGCCTTTTCCACGCTGGGTGACGTCACTCTGGTCTCCGGCCGCGAACTGCAGGCCAGCCAGGTGCGCACTGCCGATATCCTGCTGGTGCGTTCAGTCACCCGCGTGGGTGCCGGGCTGCTGGATGGCTCGCGGGTTCGCTTCGTCGGTTCAGCCACTATCGGTTTCGATCACGTCGATCGGGACTACCTGCGGGCACACGGCATCGGTTTCGCGACGGCGCCCGGCAGTAATGCCACCTCGGCCGCAGAATACGTCATCAGCGCACTGCTGGCGCTGTCCGAGCGGCAGCAATTCGATCTTGCCGACAAGACCGTCGGCATCATCGGCTGCGGCAATGTCGGGTCGCGCGTGCGCCAGAAGCTGGCTGCACTGGGTGTCGAGAGCCTGGTGAATGATCCGCCCTTGCAGGAGCAGGGCAGGGATCGGGACTTCGTCGGGTTGGAGGCAATCCTGGAGACCGACATCATTAGCTTGCATGTGCCGCTGACACACACAGGCCGGCATCCGACCTTCCATCTTGTCGATGAGGCCCTCATGGCGCGGTTCAGGCGGCAGACCATCCTGGTAAACACGGCGCGTGGCGCGGCCGTCGATAATCGTGCACTCGAACGGCTGCTCGAAGGGCGGCCGGATTTGTCGGTCGTGCTGGATGTCTGGGAGGGTGAGCCGGCGATTGACATGGCGCTGCTGCAACAGGTCGACCTGGGTACGCCGCACATCGCCGGCTACAGCCTGGACGGCAAGATGCGCGGTACCGAGATGATCTACCGGGCCGTGTGCGAGCATTTCGGCCTGCCCGGGCAATGGCAGGCAGCCGATGAACTGCCGGCCAGCCGGTCACTTGACCTGGCGGCGACGGGTGATACCGACCTGGCCGCATGCCTGCGCCGGGCAGTGTTCCATTCCTGCGATATACGCCGCGATGACCAGCGCCTGCGGGAATTGCTGATGCTGGCGCCGGCAGAACGTCCAGGCTACTTCGACCGGCTGCGCAAGGAATACCCGGTGCGGCGCGAGTTTTCCGAGACCACGGTCAGGCTGGGTCGCCGGCAGGCCGCACTCCGGCCAGTACTTCAGGGTCTGGGTTTCAAGGTGATCAGCGACGACTGACAGAATTAAGGTGTCAGGAACCTTTTCTAGTAACGAAAGGGTCACCGCAAGCCAGGCATAAAGAAAAGGTTCCTGACACCTTTATTTTTGCTGGCCGCACACCGGGCACCCCGGATCGCGCGGCACCTTCAGGGTGCGCCACTCGTGGCGGTAAGCATCGAATACGACTAGTCGGCCGCACAGGTCTTGCCCCAGTGAAAGTGCAACCTTCACGGCCTCCAGCGCCTGCAGGCTGCCGATAATGCCGACCAGCGGTGACAGCACCCCGTTCTCCGAACAGGTCTGGTCCTCGTCTTCACCTTCCCGATACAGGCAGCTGTAACAGGGGCTGTCCTCGCGTCCCGGGATGAACACCGCTACCTGTCCCTCCAGGCGGACCGCGGCGCCCGAGACCAATGGTGTCCGGTGGGTTACGCAGGCCTGGTTCACGGCGAAGCGGGTGGCGAAATTGTCGCTGCAGTCCAGCACCAGGTCGGCCGCGCTCACCGCCTGTTCCAGCCGGCCGCCCTGCAGGCGCTCGGCAATCGGAGTGACCTGTACCTCCGGGTTGATGGCAGCCAGGGTGTCCATGGCCGAGGCGACCTTGTCACGGCCGATGTCGCTCTCGTGGTGAAGGATCTGGCGTTGCAGGTTGGACAGTTCCACCCGGTCATCATCGGCAATGACCAGGTGGCCCACGCCGGCCGCCGCCAGGTAGATGGCGGCCGGAGAGCCCAGTCCGCCGGCGCCCACGATCAAGGCGCGCGTGGCGAGCAGCTTCTCCTGGCCCGCGATGCCCACCTGCGGGAGCAGGATCTGGCGGCTGTAGCGCAGCAACTGGTCATCGTTCATGGGCGGGGATCAGTTCGTGTTGCCGGGTGCTGTCCGGGAATAACGGCATGCCGGGTCCTGCGTTGTCGGTTTACAGATAGCGCCGCAGGTAATCAGGTCGATGGTCACGGCAGCCGTGCGGCCGGCGCAGGTAGCGCGTGATGAACACATCGCGCGTACATTCCGCCTGGTCGTGTATGGGATCGCTGCATTCGATGTCTTCCAGGTAGTAGCGTACGGCGCGCAGGCAGCGACACAGCAGGCCGGATTCCAGCTGGAAGCTAAATTCCCTGAGCAGGGCCTCGATGATCTGCAGGGTGATCTGGCGTACGTTGTAACGGACCACCAGCCGGTTACGGGAAACGATATGGACCTCGGTAATGCCCTTGACGTCACGCAGCAAGCGGGCCGCGGAACGCGCCCTTTCCGGGTTATCGTCCGCCCCGCCGAGCCGGATTGTCCGCCTTTTGAGCTTCTCGGTCACACTGTGAGTATAACGCCAAAGCAACCGTGCGACAGCCGGGTTACGTCCGCCGGCCACACCTGCCCAGGGTGACCCGGCTGAGTCCGGCGCCGTCGCTACGGGTGCTGACATTGTTGTAGCCCTCGGCCTGCAAGAGTTGCATGACCTTCTCTCCCTGATCGCAGCCATGTTCGACTATCAGCCAGCCGTCCTGGCGCAGGTGATCGTTTGCGCAGCACGCAATCAGGCGCAGCGCGTCCATACCCTCGGGACCGGCTACCAGTGCCTGGCGAGGTTCAAAGCGCACGTCACCCGAATCCAGGTGCGGATCCCTTTCGGCCACGTAGGGGGGGTTGCTGAGGATGGCATCGAAGCGGCCAGCCGGCAGGGATTCGCACCAGTCGCCCGCGATGAACCGGATGTTGTCCAGGCCGAGTTGCTCCGCGTTGCAGCGGGCAACCGCCAGGGCCCGTTCCGATATGTCCGTGGCGATGATTTCACAGCGCGGCCTTTCGGTCGCAATGGCCAGTGCGATGGCGCCACTGCCGGTGCCCAGGTCGGCGATCCGCAGCGGCGTATCAGGGGGCAGCTTGTCCAGGGCAAGTTCCACCAGGGTTTCGGTCTCCGGCCGCGGGATCAGGGTGGCGGGCGTGACCACCAGTGGCAGTGACCAGAATTCGCGCTGTCCGGTCAGGTGGGCCACAGGCTCCCCGCGGGCGCGGCGTCTGATCAGTTGCTCGAAGCATTCCAGTTTCCGTTGATCGATGCTGCGCTCCGGCCAGGTGTGCAGGTAGCTGCGCGGCTTGCCGAGGCAGGCGGCAAGCAGGACCTCTGCGTCCAGACGCGTCGATTCCGTGCCGAGTTCTTGGCTCGCCTGCTCCAGCAGCGCCCTGATAGGCGGAGTCTCAGTCACCGCGGGCTAGCCCGCATCCAGTGCGGCGAGCTGGTCGGCCTGGTTCTCGCTGACCAGCGGATCGATGACCAGGTCGAGATTGCCAGACATGATCTCGTCCAGCTTGTAGAGCGTCAGGTTGATGCGGTGATCGGTCAGGCGTCCCTGGGGGAAATTGTAAGTACGGATGCGTTCCGAACGGTCGCCGCTGCCCACCAGCGAGCGACGGGTTTCCGTTTCCTCGGCCTTTTGCTTCTCCCGTTCCGTATTCAGCAGGCGGGCTGCCAGCAGGGACATGGCATGTGCCCGGTTCTTGTGTTGCGAGCGTTCGTCCTGGCATTCCACCACAATCCCGGTCGGCAGGTGGGTCAGGCGAATGGCCGAGTCGGTCTTGTTGACGTGCTGCCCGCCGGCACCGGAGGCACGAAAGGTGTCGACCTTCAGGTCCGCGGACTTGATTTCAATGGATTCGATTTCATCGGCCTCCGGCAGCACGGCGATCGTGGCTGCGGAGGTGTGGATGCGTCCCTGGGACTCGGTCTCGGGCACGCGCTGCACGCGGTGCGCACCCGATTCGAATTTCAGGCGTGAATAGGCGCCCTGTCCGATGATGCGCGCAATGATTTCCTTGTAGCCGCCGTGCTCGCCGGGAGTTTCGCTGAGGGCTTCCACCGTCCACCCGCGGATTTCAGCGTAGCGTGAATACATACGGAACAGGTCGCCGGCAAACAGGGCTGCTTCATCACCGCCGGTACCGGCGCGAACCTCCAGGAAGATATTGCTGTTGTCGAGCGGGTCTTTCGGCAGCAACAGTTTCTGCAGTTCCACCTCCAGTTCGGCGCTGCGTTGATTGGCCACGTCGAGTTCCACTTCGGCCATATGTTGCATGTCGGGATCGGGGTCGGCCAGCATTTCCCTGGCAGCCGAAACGTCATCCTGTGTCTGACGGTAGGCGCGAATATGATTCACCAGTGGGGTCAGCTGCGCATACTCCATCGATAGTTGCCGGTAACGATCCTGGTTTGCAATGGTCTCGGCATCGGCGAGCAGGGCACTGATTTCCTGATGGCGCTCTTCAATGCTCTCAAGCTTGCCGAGAATGGACGCTTTCATGATGCGGGTGCGGGCAGGCTCAGCGGTTCTTCAGCCGGAACAGCGAGCGGACTGCATCAAGCAGCCCGGTCTGGCCATCTACGACTGCCTGACGCAGGTTGACGCTGGGTTCGTGGGCCAGCTTGTTGATCAGGTTGTGCGTCAGCGACGCCATGACCTGCTGCGGGTCCTTGCCGCTGGCAAGCTGCCGGTTGGCCTTTTCCAGTTCCTGCACGCCGATGGCCTCGGCATGCTCGCGGTAGGCGCGCACGGCCGGTACGGCGTCCAGCGAACGCACCCAGGACATGAAGTGTTCAACCTGGACGTCGATGATCTCTTCGGCCTGTTCGGCCGCATCCTGGCGTGACTTCAGGTTTTCCTCGATCACTTCCTGCAGATCATCCACGGTGTAAAGATAGACATCATCGAGTTCGGCGACGTCCCGGGCGATGTCGCCGGGGACGGCGATATCCACCATGAACACGGGACGGTGCTTGCGTTCACGCAGCACCTTGCTGACCATCGCCTTGTCGAGAATATGGGTCGGGCTCCCGGTCGACGAGATCAGGATATCGGCCTCCACCAGGTGCGCCGGGATCTGGTCGAGTGCAATCCCGTAGCCATTGAATCGGTCCGCGAGTTCATGGGCGCGTTCGATGGTGCGGTTGGCAATGATGATCTTGCCGATCCCGTGATCGTGCAGGTGGCGCGTGGCCAGTTCGATGGTCTCGCCGGCACCGATCAGCAGGGCGGTATTCTCCTCGAAGCTACCGAAGATTTGGCGGGCCAGGCTGACGGCGGCAAAGGCCACCGAAACCGGGCTTACCCCGATGGCCGTGTCGGTGCGGACCTGCTTGGCAACCGAGAAGGTGTGTTGAAACAGGCGGTTTATCAGGGTATCGAGGCTGCCTGCGCGTGTCGCCTGCTGGTAGCTCGCCTTCATCTGCCCCAGGATCTGGGGTTCGCCGAGTATCATGGAATCGAGGCCGGCGGCGACCCGCAGAACGTGGCGTACCGCCGCGGCATCGGTGTAGCTGTAGAAATGCGGTTGCAGGGTGTCCCGGTCCAGGCCGTGAAAGCGGCACAGCCAGTCGGTGATGGAGTCGAGTTCCTGACCCTGTTCCGTACAATAGAGTTCGGTGCGGTTGCAGGTCGACAGAATGGCCGCTTCCTGGACGCCATCCAGCGCCGTCAGTTCTTCCAGCGCCCTTGGCAGATGCTCAGGCGGGAATGCAACCTGCCCGCGAATTTCCACGGGGGCTGTACGGTGATTGATGCCGAGAACCGTCAGGCGCATGTTGGAGTTAGAACGACCCAGAAACAAACCCAAAATTCTGCATGTTGAAGTGCTTGAATACAAGCAGCATTTCGTTGTGCCGACGGAGATACCGATATAAACAACGCTGGCACCATGGCGTTAACTGAATTAACAAACCATACCACGGGCAAGCTGTTAGAATGACGGACATGTGTGTGCAACAGATTCCCACTCCCGGTTTTCTGCTCAGGGCAGGTCTGATTATTTCCCTGTCCTGGGTGCTATCCGCTTGCGCCGTCCCCGGCGCCATGCAAACCAGCGCCAACGAGGCAGACAAGGTCGAAGTGCCTGAAAAGGCTGCCGAGAGCGGGTCCACCAGGCAGGTGGAGCCACTGACCCAGCAGCTGCTCTACGATATCCTGCTGGGTGAAATCTCCGGTCAGCGCGGGCGCTTCGATGTCTCTGTGCCGCATTATCTGCAGGCCGCCCTGGAATCCAACGATCCCCGGGTCGCCGAGCGGGCGGTTACCATCGCCACATTCGGCAAGCAGTTCAACGTCGCCGCACGTGCTGCGCAGCGCTGGATAGCGCTGGACCCGGACAACCTCGAGGCCCGCAAGGTGCTGACCGCGCTTGCCCTGCGCACGGGCGAAGCGGACGAGGTGGTGGCGCAGCTGGAATACATCATCAATTCGTCCGCCGACCTGAAAGAGGGTTTCAGTTTTGCCACGGCCATCCTCGCCAGGCACGGTGATAAAGAGGCCTCACTGCAGGCCATGGAACGCCTGGCCGCACGTTATCCCGACAGTCCCGAGGGCCTGCTCGGTGTCAGCCGGATTGCCACCCTCAACGAGGACCTGCCGCGTGCCCTGCAGGCCGTTGAGCAGGCGCTTGAGGTCCAGCCGGGTGCGCCAGAGGCGGAAATCCTCAAGGCACAGATCCTGATCCAGCAAGACAGGAAGCCAGAGGCGCTGCAGGCGCTGGAGCAGGCGGTTGCGCGCACCCCGAAGGATGCGGAACTGCGCTTTGCCTACGGCCGCATGCTGCTTGATGCGGATGACAAGGAGGGGGCCAAGCAGCAGTTGCGCCATGTCGTCAAGCTGAACCCGGCCAATTCGGATGCACTCTTTTCGCTTGCCCTGCTGGAGCTGGATAGCAAGGAGACGAAGGTCGCAGAACAGCACCTGAAACAGCTGCTGGAACTGGGGTCGAAACAGCAGAGTGTCTATTATTACCTGGGCTATGCCGCGCAGGAGCTGGGCAATGATGCGAGCGCCATCGAGTGGTACCGCAAGGTGGAGGACGGCGAGTACTGGATGCAGTCACGGATGCGGATCGGCAAGCTCATGGCCAGACAGGGCCGGCTGGAGGAAATGCGCGCTGAAATGCAGGCCCTGCGCCGGAACAACCCGGACAATGCCGTTGCCATCTACCTGGCTGAAGGGCAGGTGTTGTCGGATCTCGGCCTCCATGAGGCGGCCTATGCGCTGTACGAGCAGGCCCTGGTGAACAGTCCGGAGGACGAAGACCTGCTTTATTCGCGTGCGCTGGTTGCTGAAAAGATCAATCGCATCGATCTTGCCGAGAAGGACATGCTGCGCATCCTGGCCAATGACCCGGATAATACCAGGACCCTGAATGCCCTCGGCTACACACTGGCCGACCGCACCGATCGCTATGAAGAGGCCCTGCAATATATACAGAAGGCCTACGCACAGAAGCCGGACGACCCGGCCATCATCGACAGCATGGGCTGGGTGCATTTCCGTCTCGGCAAGCTGAACGAGGCCAGGAACTATCTGCAGCAGGCATGGGACATGACCGCTGACGCTGAAATCGGTGCCCACCTGGGGGAGGTTCTGTGGACCCAGGGCGAGCATGACGAGGCACGCCGCATCTGGGAGGAGTCCCGCAAAAACGCACCTGATAATCCTGTCTTGAAAAACGTGCTCGATCGCTTCCTGCCGTGAGATTGCCTGGTGTTCTAATCCTGGTGCTCTACCTGGCAGGGTGCGCAACGGCCCCGGTCGACAGCGGCAAGCGGGCCTTTCCGGGACCGGGCATCGAGGCCTATCCCGTCTGGCAATTCAAGGGGCGCGTATCACTGATACAGGGCGAGCAGGGCTGGCATGCCAGTCTCATATGGCGCGAGGCATCCGGGCGCTATCGTCTGAACCTGGCCGGTCCCATGGGTCAGGCGGCCATGCAACTCGATGGCGACCGTGACGGCGTCCGATTGCGGACCGCGAACGGCGAGGAGCGCACGGCACAGGATGCCGATGCCCTGGTCAAATCGGCGACCGGCTGGCAATTTCCCGTGGCCGGGATCCGTTACTGGGTGCGGGGAGTGCCGGCGCCCGCTGCCGAGGCGGCACAGGTATCGACCGACGAATACGGGCGCCTGGCCCGCATGCAGCAGTCCGGCTGGGACATCCGCTACAGCCGCTTCAAGCATGTGGCTGGCCGGGACTGGCCGACCCGCATGCAACTGGTGGCCGGGGATATCTCGGTGCGCCTGGTGATCGATGAATGGCAATTGTCCTCCGGCGGTGACGCGGCAGGTACCACGGACGCCTCGGCAGCCAGCCAGGCCCCATGACGGGGCTGCAGATCTCCGCCAGCGCACAGGGACCCTGGCCGGCGCCGGCCAAGCTGAACCTGTTCCTGCATATCACCGGGCGGCGCGCCGATGGCTACCATACCCTGCAGACGGTCTTCCAGTTCCTGGATGTTGGCGACCGGCTCTATTTCGAACTCCGCGAGGACGCAACCATCCACCGCTATGGCGGTCCCGCGGGGCTGGCGCCGGAGTCCGATCTGTGTGTGCGTGCGGCGCAGCTCCTGCAGCAGCGCTCGGGATCTCGAAAAGGTGTTGATATTTATAATGAAAAGTTCCTGCCATCGGGAGGTGGTCTGGGTGGCGGCAGTTCCGATGCAGCGACCAGCCTGGTCGTACTCAATCGATTGTGGGGACTGGACCTTGGGCCTAGCGAGCTGGCAACGCTGGGATTGCAACTCGGCGCCGATGTGCCGGTCTTCATCCACGGCCGGGCGGCCTGGGCAGAGGGGCTGGGTGAAATCCTGACCCCACTGACCCTGCCGGAGCCGTGGTACCTGGTGGTAAATCCGGCGGTAAGCGTATCAACGGCCGATATTTTTTCCGACGTTGATTTGACACGGGACACGCCCCGGATGACAATACGCGCCTTTCTTTCGGGTGGCGGTCATAATGACTGCGAGGCAGTGGTACGGCGCAGGTATCCCGAGGTCGGGGCGGTGCTTGACTGGTTGAACGGTTTCTCCGCGGCGCGGCTGACCGGGACGGGTGGGTGCGTATTCGCGGCCTTCGATACAGCAGCCGGGGCGCGTGCAATCCAGCGCCAGGTCCCGCAGGAGTGGTCCAGCTTCGTTGCCCGGGGTGTCAATTATTCACCCCTGCTGGCGGCAATCACGTGAACACCTGGCAATATCCCGGAAGACAGTTTACCCACGTCGCTTTGAAGAATCATTGGGACGTCGCCAAGTGGTAAGGCACGGGGTTTTGATCCCCGCATTCGCAGGTTCGAATCCTGCCGTCCCAGCCACAAGCAGTCCAGCGCCGCAGGCG